>JBHWTG010000270.1:0-3596 GCA_043427735.1 Tsuneonella sp.
TGGGCGAGCTGATCGAGCCCGGCCGCGCGCTCGCCCTCGCCGACTTCGCGCCGCCTTCGCTGGGCGCCGGCGAGGCGCTGATCCGTTTCGCGTATCGCATGGGCGTGTCCGGGGCGACGCTCGCCCGGCCGTTCGGCAGGCCGGCCAAGCCGCGGCTACTCGGCACGGTCGACAGCCCGCTTGCCGGCGACCGGGCGGCGGGGATGGCGCTGCGCGCGGGGCACTTCCTGGTCTACGGGGTGAAGGCCCCGATCGCGCAGATGGACTTCGCCCCCGCCGCGCCGCTCACTCCGCCGTTCGCGCGCACGGTGCACGGGTTCACCTGGTTGCGCGATCTCGCCGCCTGCGCGCCGCGCGAGCAATGCACCGCCACCGCCGAGCGGGTGCTCGCCGCGTGGCTCGCCGCCAATCCCGCGCCCGGGAAGGGCGCCCCGTGGCAGGTCGAGACCGCTGGCCACCGGTTGCTCGCCTGGCTGATCCACGCGCCGCTGATCCTGTCGGGCGATGCCCGGCTGCGCGCGCGGGCGCTGGCGGCGATGGAAACCACCGCCCGCTGGCTCGACCGGAATGTCGCCCGGGCGCCCGACCGGCTCGGCGAGGCCGCCGGGTGGAGCGCGATCGTCGCCGCCGGGCTGCTGCTGCCCGACGGCAAGCCGCGCCGGCTTTACGGCGAGGCGGGGCTGGTCCGGGCGTTGGGAGAGCTGGTCGCCGACGACGGCGGCGCGCTGTCGCGCAGCCCGCTCGCGCAGATCGATGCGATCGCGCTGCTGACCGAGCTCAGGGCGTGCTACCGCGCGGTGCGGCGCGATCCGCCCGCGGCGCTCGAGGCGATGCTGGCAATGCTGGTCCCGCCGCTGCTCGGGCTGACTCACGGCGACGGCGGGCTTGGTTCATGGCAGGGCGCAGGAGCGGTCCCCGCCGAGCGCATCGCCGCGCTGATCGCCGCCAGCGGCGTGCGCACGCGCCCGCTGAAGGACGCGCGCCAGTGGGGCTACCAGCGCGCCACCGGGGGCAAGGCGGTGCTGCAGTTCGACGCCGGTCCCCCGCCGCTTGCGCGGCACGCGCGCTCGGGCTGCGCCTCCACGCTGGCGTTCGAATTCAGCCACGGCCCGCAGCGGCTGATCGTCAACTGCGGGGGCGCGGCGTTCGCCGGCGGGCAGGTGCCGGTGCGGATCGAGCAGGGGCTGCGCGCGACCGCCGCGCATTCGACGCTGGTGCTCGCCGATGCCAACTCCACCGCCGTGCTGCTCCACGGCAAGCTCGGCAAAGGTGTCGGCGAGGTCGAGATCGACCGCCGCGTGCTGCCGCTGACCGAGGGCAAGGCCACCCGGCTCGAGGCGAGCCACGACGGCTACGCCGCGCGCCACGGGCTGATTCATCGCCGCATCCTGATCCTGCGCGACGACGGCGGCGAGCTGCGCGGCGAGGATCTGCTGGTGCCGGCGGGCAAGAGCGCCAAGCGCGGCAAGATCGGCTTCGCCATCCGCTTCCATATCGGCCCCGGAATCGAGCTCGGCCTCAGCGACGACGGCAGGGGCGCGGGCCTCGCGCTGCCCGACGGCAGCTACTGGCAGTTCCGCCTCGGCCAGGTGGGCGAAGGGGTAAGCCTGGCGGTCGAGGAAAGCCTGTGGGTCGACGGCCACGGCCGGCCGCACCCGATCGAGCAGCTGGTGATCCAGGGGATGGCCGCAAGAAGCGGCGGCAGCTTCGCCTGGCTGCTGAAGAAGATGGGTTGACTGTCGTTCCTCGTCATTGCGAGGGCGCAGCCCGAAGCAATCCATCTCCCGCTGGATTGCCCCGCGGCCTGGCGGCCGCTCGGAATGACGAAGAGGACCGCGATGTGACCGAAGTACCGATCCGCCGCGCGCTGCTGTCGGTGTCCGACAAGGACGGGCTCGTCGCGCTCAGCGCCACGCTGGCCGACGCCGGGGTCGAGCTGATCTCGACCGGCGGAACCGCCAGGGCGCTGCGCGACGCGGGGCTCGATGTGCGCGACGTCAGCGACGTCACCGGCTTTCCCGAGATGATGGACGGGCGGGTCAAGACGCTGCACCCCCTGGTGCACGGCGCGCTGCTCGCGGTGCGCGACAATCCCGATCACGCGGCGGCGATGGACGCGCACGAGATCGGCGCGATCGACCTCGTCGTGGTCAACCTCTACCCGTTCGAGGCGACGGTCGCGAGCGGCGCGACGCGCGACGAGATCATCGAGAATATCGACATCGGCGGGCCGAGCATGGTGCGCTCGGCGGCCAAGAACCACGCCTGGGTGACCGTGGTCACCGACCCCGCCGACTATGACGCGCTGCTCGCCGAGCTCGGCGCGCACGACGGTGCGACGACGCTGCCTTTCCGCAAGACCATGGCGGCCAAGGCGTTCGCCGCGACCGCCGCGTATGACAGCATGATCAGCCAGTGGTTCGCCTTCGCCGACCAGCACCGGCTCTTCCCCGAGATGCTGGCGGTGACCGGACGACACGCTGGCGAGCTGCGCTATGGCGAGAACCCGCATCAGCGAGCGGCGCTCTACCTGCCCGCGGGGCCTCACCAGCGCGGCATCGCGCAGGCCGAGCAGGTGCAGGGCAAGGAACTAAGCTACAACAATTACGCCGACGCCGATGCCGCGCTCGAGCTGGTCGCCGAGTTCGCCGGGCAGGACCCGGCGGTGGTCATCGTCAAGCACGCCAATCCGTGCGGTGTCGCGCAGCGTTCGTCACTCTCCGAGGCGTGGACCGAGGCGCTCCAATGCGACGATGTTTCGGCCTTCGGCGGGATCGTCGCGGTCAACGTGGCGCTCGACGGGCCCACGGCGGAGGCAATCTGCACGATCTTCACCGAGGTCGTGGTGGCGCCCGATGCCGACGAAGCCGCGCGCGCCGCGTTCGCGCGCAGGAAGAACCTGCGCCTGCTGCTCACCGGCGAGCTGCCCGATCCGCGCCGGGGCGGCCTCGCCGTCAAGCCGATCACCGGCGGGCTGCTGGTGCAGACCCGCGACAACGGCGCGATCGCCGAGAGCGCGCTCAAGGTCGTGACCCGGCGCGCGCCGACCGAGCGGGAGCTCGCCGACTGCCTGTTCGCCTGGACGGTGGCGCGCCACGTCAAGTCGAACGCGATCGTCTATGCGAAAGACGGCGCGACCGTGGGCATCGGCGCGGGGCAGATGAACCGGCGCGATTCCTCGCGGATCGCGGCGATGAAGGCAGCCGAGGCGGCGGCGAAATACGGCTGGCCGGAGCCCCGCACGGTCGGCAGCGCGGTCGCCTCGGACGCGTTCTTCCCCTTTGCCGACGGGCTGCTCGCCGCGGCCGAAGCCGGCGCCACGGCGGTGATCCAGCCGGGCGGCTCGATCCGCGACGACGAAGTGATCGCCGCCGCCGACGAAGCCGGGCTGGCGATGGTGTTCACGGGCATGCGCCACTTCCGGCACTGACCTCACTCACCATTTTCCTACACGGCAGTGTTCTGCCACGTGGGATGCCGGCTCTTTGCAAATCGAAGCGATTCGCGCGCGGTGATCGGTTGACCGGGCGCTTGTGGGCCGACCCGTCGGGCCGCGTTGGCGTATACTTCGTGTCGCCTTTGAGCCTGTACACAGG
>JBHWTG010000271.1:0-3280 GCA_043427735.1 Tsuneonella sp.
GGAGTCTGCGCGTTCCCCACCCGGAACACGAGATCGACAAGCAGACCGCCGCCATCGCGCTGGTACACGACCTCATCGTCGTCACGCGCAATGAAGCGCACTTCCGGCCGACCGGGGTTGGTGTCCTCAATCCCTTCGCAGCACGTCAGGCCTGAGCCAGCGCCTCGCCGCACGCCGCGGCGCTCGACCACGCCCACTGGAAGTTGTAGCCGCCGAGCCAGCCTGTCACGTCGACCGCCTCGCCGATCGCGTAGAGGCCGGGGACTCTCCTCGCCTCCATCGTCTTCGACGACAGCTCGGCGGTCGCGATGCCGCCCACGGTCACCTCGGCCTTCGCAAAGCCTTCGCTGCCATTCGGGCGGAATTGCCACCTCTTCAGGGACGCCTGCACGCCGCGCAGAACCTGATCGGTCAGCGCGCCGAGATCGCAGTCGAGCCCCAGGCGCCCGGCCAGCGAATTCACCAGTCGCTCGGGCAATGTGCCGCGCAAGACCGCCCGCAAGCCCGTTCGCGGGTTCTCGCGCTTTGCGGACAGGAGCCAGTCATGCGGAGCATCCGGGAAGAAATCGATCCAGATCGGCTCTCCGGGTTGCCAGTACGACGAGACTTGCAGGATCGCCGGGCCCGACAGGCCGCGGTGGGTGAACAGGGCGGCCTCGCGGAAGCGCGCCACCCCGGGTCCCGTGCCCGCGCTGACGACGACCTCGGCCGACACGCCCGACAGCTTGCGGAACAGCACGTCCTCGCCACCCAGCGTCAGCGGGACCAGCGCCGGGCGCGGCTCGACCACCTTGAGCCCGAACCGGCGGGCGAGATCGTAGGCGAACCCGGTCGCGCCCATTTTCGGGATCGAGGGGCCGCCGGTGGCGATCACCAGCGCGGGCGCGGTGTCGCCGCCCACCCGGAACCCCCCGTCGGCGTGGCCGACCTCTCCGATATCGACCCCGCAACGCAGCTCCACGCCGCCCTTCGCGCATTCGGCGAGGAGCATGTCGACGATCTGGCGCGCTGAGCCGTCGCAGAACAGCTGGCCGAGCGTCTTCTCGTGCCAGGCGATGCCGTGGCTCTCGACTAGATCGAGGAAATCGCGCGGCGTGTAGCGCGCCAGCGCCGACTTGGCGAAATGCCGGCTGGCCGAGAGGTAGCGGTCGGGCGCGGTGTGGAGATTGGTGAAATTGCACCGCCCGCCGCCGGAGATGAGGATTTTCCTGCCGGGCTTCTCCGCGCGCTCGAGCACCAGCACCCGCCGCCCGCGCTGCCCGGCGCGCGCGGCGCACATCAGGCCGGCGGCCCCGCCGCCAAGGATGATCGCGTCATAGGTCATCGGCCGGTGCGCTAGGCCAACGGCCGCCGACTCGGAACCGTCATTCAGCCGCGAAGCCGTCACACGGGTGATTCACTTGCCGGCCGAGGCGCGGGAGGATCGGTCGCATGGTGAGCCAAGTGGTTGGCGGGGAACCGTTCAAGCAGCTGTCGAAGGCGAGCCGCGCGATCGGCCCGTCGGGCGCGCCGCGGCGGCACTACCGGACGATCTGGATTTCCGACGTCCATCTCGGCACCCGCGGCTGCGCCTGCGCGATGCTGCTCGATTTCCTCGACCACTGCGACAGCGATACGCTCTATCTCGTCGGCGACATTGTCGATGGCTGGCGGATGAAGAAGCGCTTCTACTGGCCCGAGCGCCACAACGCGATCGTCCGCCGGGTGATGAAGAAGGCCAAGGTCGGCACGCGGGTGGTCTATATTCCCGGCAACCACGACGAGATGTTCCGCCAGTTTTCGGGGATGAACTTCGGCGGGGTCGAAATTCGCCGCTCGGCGATCCACGATACCGCCGCCGGGCGCCGCCTGCTGGTGCTGCACGGGGACGAGTTCGACGCGGTGGTGATGGGCCAGCGCTGGCTCGCCTTCGCGGGCGACGCGGCCTACGGGCTGCTGCTGCGCGCCAACGTCGTGATCAACGCGGTCCGGCGGCGGCTGGGCCTGCCGTTCTGGTCGCTCTCGGCCCACGCCAAGCACAAGGTCAAGGACGCGGTGGCGTTCATCTCGCGGTTCGAGGAGACGGTTGCCCATGCCGCCGGCAAGCGCCGGGTCGACGGGGTGGTCTGCGGGCACATCCACACCGCCGATATGCGCCGGTTCGAGGGCATCGACTATTACAACGACGGCGACTGGGTCGAAAGCTGCACCGCGCTGGTCGAGCACGCCGACGGGACGATGGAGATCCTCCGCTGGGCCGAGGAAATCGCCGCGCGGCAGGTCCCGGCGGTCGCGCGCAGGCAGGCCGCATGATGCGCATCTGCATCGTCACCGACGCATGGGCGCCGCAACTGAACGGCGTGGTGCGCACGATCGAGACGACTTGCGCCGAGCTGGCCCGGCTCGGCCATGTCGCCGAGGTGATCTCCCCCGCCGAGTACCGCTCGATACCTTGCCCGACCTATCCCGAGATCCGCCTGGCGCTCGCCTCGCGCGCGCGGGTCGGGGCGCGCATCGCCTCGTTCGCGCCCGATGCCCTGCACATTGCCACCGAGGGGCCGCTGGGCATCGCCGCGCGCGGCTGGGCGCTGCGCCACGGGCTGCCGTTCACCACCGCCTTCCACACGCATTTCCCGCAATACCTGGCGCGCCGCACCCATCTGCCCGCGGCCCCGTTCTGGCGCTTCATCCGCTGGTTCCACGCGCCCGCGACGGCGACCCTGGCGGCCACTCCCGCGCTGCGCGCCGAGCTCGCCCGGCACGGCATCGGGCCGACGCTGCCGTGGGGGCGGGGGGTGGACCTGTCGCTGTTCACCCCCGGCGGCGAGTTCCATCCGGCGTTCCGCCGGCTGCCCGGGCCGATCCTGCTCTACGTCGGGCGGGTGGCGGTGGAGAAGAGCATCGAGGACTTTCTCGCGCTCGATTGTCCCGGCACCAAGGTCGTCGTTGGCGATGGGCCGGCGCGGGCCTCGCTTGCCGCGCGGTTTCCCGCCGCCCGGTTCCTGGGGACGATGCGCGGGGCCGAGCTCGCCGCGGCCTACCGCAGCGCCGACGCGTTCGTGTTCCCCAGCCGGACCGACACGTTCGGGCTGGTGATGGTCGAGGCGCTCGCCTGCGGCACTCCGGTCGCCGCCTATCCCGAGGACGGTCCGGCGGCGATCGTCACGGCGGACTGCGGCGCGCTGTCGCACGATCTCGGCGCGGCGATTCGCGCCGCGCTGGGCAAGCACCGCGTCCGGTGCGCGGCGCGGGCGCGGCAATTCGGCTGGCAGGCGGCGACCCGCCAGTTCCTCGCCGCGCT
>JBHWTG010000272.1:0-4747 GCA_043427735.1 Tsuneonella sp.
CCTCTTCCTCGGCGCTGCCGCCGATTTCGCCAATCATGATGATGCTTTTGGTCTCGTCGTCGTCGAGGAACAGGTCGAGCACGTCGATGAAGTTGGTCCCGTTGACCGGGTCGCCGCCAATGCCCACCGCCGTGGTCTGGCCAAGGCCGACCTGCGTGGTCTGATGGACGGCTTCGTAGGTGAGCGTGCCACTGCGCGAGACGACTCCCACGGTCCCCTTGCTGAAGATCGAGCCGGGCATGATGCCGATCTTGCATTCGCCGGGGGTGAGCACGCCGGGGCAGTTGGGCCCAATCAGCCTGCTGCTGCTTCCCGAAAGCGCGCGCTTGACGCGCACCATGTCGAGCACCGGGATGCCTTCGGTGATGCACACGATCAGCGGCACTTCGGCGTCGATCGCCTCGAGGATGGAATCCGCGGCGAACGGCGGCGGCACATAGATGCAGCTCGCGGTGGCGCCGGTGGCCGAGACCGCCTCCGCCACAGTGTCATAGACCGGCAGGCCGATGTGTTCAGTCCCGCCTTTGCCCGGGGTGACGCCGGCGACCATCTGCGTGCCGTAGTCGAGCGCCTGCTGCGTGTGGAACGTGCCGGTTTCGCCGGTCATACCTTGCGTGATGACCTTGGTATTCTTGTCGACGAGGATGCTCATTTGCTCGATTCTCCCACCGGGACCTGGACCGGGACAGTTGCGGCGATCGCCCAGCCATTGTGCTCGGCAGCCGTAAGTTGATAGCCATCGGCGTAGTGCGCCACGTAAGGTAGGGCCCGACTGCCTAGAGCGGATTTCGGCAAGTTCGATGACGTGCGTTCATGCAATATCGCACCCCTCGCGTCGCCGAACGTCGCGCCCTCGACGACGACCGAGCACACATTGGCGAAACCGGTGTCGCCCGTTCCGTCGGGCAGCATGAGATAGGCATCGGATTCGCCAGCCAGTCGATATATCCTCTCCATGACCTGTGACGTCATTGGCGGACGCATCGACCAGTTGTTGGCCGATCCAAGCGGCAGCGCGAACCGGATCATGATCTGGGCGTCTTCGGGCAATTCACGAAATTTTACCGCCTCGACACTGTCGGGGTCCAGCGTCGCATTGCCTTCAAGGCACGCTTCCTGGAACACCCGGAACGGTGTCGGCAACGGGGCGACCGCTTCGACAACCGGTGGCTGGTCGATCGCCAACATCGTCAAGCCAGTTCGCTATCCAGCCCGTTGCAGGCCACCAGGAGTTCCTCGACCGCGTCGGTCGAGACCTTGAGGTTGGCCTTTTCCTCGTCGGACAGCTCGATCTCGATGACTTCCTCGATCCCGCCCGCGCCGATTACCGCCGGGACGCCGACGTAGAGGCCATCGAGGCCGTACTTGCCCTCGACGTATGCCGCGACCGGCAGGATGCGCTTCTGATCGTGGAGATAGGCCTCGGCCATGGCGATCGCGCTGGTCGCCGGCGCATAGTAGGCGCTTCCGGTCTTGAGCAGCGCCACGATCTCGCCGCCGCCGCCGCGAGTGCGCTTGACGATCTCGTCAAGCCGGGCCGCGTCGACGCCCTTGATCTCGGCGAGATCGTGGACCGGAATGCCGCTGATCGTGGAGTAGCTCAGCACGGGGACCATCGTGTCGCCGTGGCCGCCGAGCACGAACGCGTTCACGTCGCGCACCGAGACGCCGAACTCCCACGCGAGGAAGGTGGCGAAGCGCGCGCTGTCGAGCACGCCCGCCATGCCGACGACCTTGTTGTGCGGCAGGCCCGAATACTCGCGCAGCGCCCAGACCATCGCATCCAATGGGTTGGTGATGCAGATCACGAACGCATCGGGGCAGTGGGCCTTGATGCCTTCGCCGACCGACTTCATCACCTTGAGGTTGATGCCGAGCAGGTCGTCGCGGCTCATCCCCGGCTTGCGCGCCACCCCCGCAGTGACGATTACGACATCGGAACCGCTGATTTCAGCATAGTCATTGGTGCCGAAAATCGTCACATCGAACCCTTCGACCGGGCCGCACTGGCTGAGGTCGAGTGCCTTGCCCTGGGGAATCCCCTCGGCGATGTCGAACAGGACGATGTCGCCCATCTCCTTTTTCGCGGCGAGGTGGGCGAGCGTGCCGCCGATCATCCCCGCGCCGACGAGCGCGATTTTCTTGCGGGCCATGAGGGGAGCAAATCCTTCCGTCGCGCGGGATTGGCCTCGCGGATCGCCGCCGTCCCGCGGGCGGAGCGGTCCGAAAATTCGACGGCGGACCTAGGCGCGGCGGGGTGCCAATGCAACCGCCAAAGGCCGCGCACATGAGACTATCTTTGCAACTGGTTCGCAGTAGCAGAGCGCGGTCGACTCACCCTGCAGCGCGCATCCGCGAGTCTTCCGCGCGTTCCTGCGCGAGCAGCATCGCCGCGAGGTAGTCGGGCACCGCGCGGCTGAAGTAGTAGCCCTGGCCGAGCGTGCATCCCGCGGCGCGCACGGAGTGAACCTGCTCGATCGTTTCCAGCCCTTCGGCGACGATCTCCATGTCGAGCTGAGCACCGAGCTCGGCCACCGCGCGAATGATCGCGTGGCTCTTGCGCCCGACGTTGGGGCCGGACACGAAGCTGCGGTCGACCTTGATCCGGGTGAACGGGAACTTGTCGATGTAACCGAGCGACGAATAGCCGGTGCCGAAATCGTCGAGCGCGAAATGGACCCCTGCCGCAGACAGCTCGCGGATGAAATGCGCGGTCGCGTGATTGTCCTCGAGAAACAGGCTCTCGGTCACCTCGAGCTCGAGCCGGGCCGGGTCAAGCCCGGCCTCGCGCAGCGCGGCGAGGATGCCGAGTGCCGCCCCCGGCGCCTTGATCTGCAGGGGCGACAGGTTTACCGCGAGCGTAACGTCCGCCGGCCAGTGCGAAGCCGCCCGCGCGGCCTGCGCGGTGATCCAGTTGCCGAGCGTGACGATCACCCCGGTTTCCTCGGCGACCGGAATGAACTCGTCGGGCCGGAGCTCGCCTTTCTCCGGATGAAACCAGCGGATCAACGCCTCGAACGAACGGATGCGGCCGGTCTCCAGATCGACGATCGGCTGGAAGAACACCGACAGTTCGTCGCGCTGGATCGCGGTGCGCAGCTCGCGCTCGATCTCGCGCCGGCGGAGTAGGCTGCGGCTCATCGAGGGATCGTAGAAGCGGCTGTGGTTTTTGCCGCCGACTTTGGCGTGATACAGCGCCAGGTCGGCCGACTGCATCAGCGCGTCGGCGTCCTCGCCGTCCTCCGGAAGCAGCGCGATCCCCATCGACGCGGGCACCTCGAGCCGGTGGTCGTCGATCCGCAATGGGCGGGTCGCGTTGTCGAGCACGCGCGCGGCCAGCCGTTCGCACTCGGCGCGGCTCGCGACCGGGCACAGCACGATGAACTCGTCGCCGCCGAAGCGCGCCATCGCCGCGCCTTCCGGGACGACCTCGCGGAGCCGCGCGGCGACCTCGGTCAGCACCCGATCGCCAACCGGGTGTCCGAGCAGGTCGTTGACTTCCTTGAAGCGGTCGAGATCGATCCAGAACAGCGCCAGCAGCCCGTCCGCGGGCCGCTCGGCCAGCGTCTGCGCGAGCTGGTGATCGAGGCCGGCGCGGTTGGCGAGGCCGGTTACGACGTCCGTCCGGGCCAGCACCTGCATCTTGGCGGCAAGCTCGGCGCTGGTCTCGGCCGCCACGATCGAGGTGCGCAAGGTGGTGAAAAGCTCATGGACGATCGAGCCCATGGTGGCGATCAGCACGACCACGGTCGCGGCGAGAAAAGTGTATGGCAGGGTCCCCCGCCACAGCGCCGCCGCGACCAGCGGCAGCGCGGTGAGCACCAGCTGCCCGATCGCCACAGGCGGCCGCCCCGCATTGCGCGCGCAGACCCCGACGCCGTAGCCCACGGCGTTGACCAGCATCAGCGCCTGCACCCCGTCCCGTGAGCCGAGCGCGATGGTGATCCCCGCGCCGATGCCGAGCAGCAGGGCGTAGGAGAACGCGCCGGCCAGGTAGGACAGCTCGAGCCGCCTGGTGCTGGTCTCGTCGTCGTCGGGCAGGACGCGATAGGCGAGCACGATGCGCGCGGTGGCCACTGCGCTGAGCAGGAGAAACACCGCGTAGAGCGCGAACGTGTCGCTGGCATAGGCCGCGATCCCGGTGGAAATTATGCCTGCCGCCGAGCCTGCCGCGAGGCTCAAGGGCTGGGCATAGAGCGTGCGGACCAGAGTGCGCCGCACCCGCTCGCTCACCGCATCCCCGCCGCGCAGGAGATGCGTGAGCGACCGTACCACACCGATCGCGCGCGACCCTTTCATGCTTCGCGCTGTTAGCGAACAAGCATAACCGCTTGGTAAACGCGGAGCTTACAGGAAACCCGGGCAGCGGGCGGAGAACGAGTTGCAGACTCCGGCTTGCCGAGGACATTGGCCCGGTGAAGCGCCCCGACCTCGGCCGCGGTCCTGGTCATCCGGTAGAGGTTGCACATATCCTCGCCTCTCAGGCTTCGCGGGCCGCGCGCACCGCCGCCGCGCCGGCGAACGGCGCCACCGCGGATAGCGCCAGGCTGATCGCGCCGCATAACGCGAGGCCGGCGGTGTCGGGGCGGGCGAGGGCGCCGGCGCCGAAGATGAGGATCGGCACCGCGAGTGGGATCAGCAGCAGGCCGCCCAGCGCGGCCCCGCCGCGCACGCTCGCGGTGAGCGCGGCGATGACGAGGCCGATCGCGGCGAGGCCGGGCGTGCCCAGCGCGAGGCCGAGCAGCAG
>JBHWTG010000273.1:0-8421 GCA_043427735.1 Tsuneonella sp.
CCCCGGGGCGCAGGCCCTCGAGCGCACGGCGCAGCTCCGCCTGCGCCATGCCGCGCCCGTTGTCCGACACCACGATGCGCACCCCGTCCTTCTTGCGCGACAGATCGACCAGGATCTTGCCGCCGGCCGGGGTGGCGGCGATGGCGTTGTCGAGCAGGTGACCGAGCGCGCGGCCGAGCTGGCGCGGGTCAGCCTCCACCTTGCTCGCGCCGCCGCCGCGCAGGTCGAGGCTCAGCCCGGCAGCGACAATCGCCGCCTCGCGCTCGCGCACCACCCCGGTGACGAACGGCAGGAGGTCCAGCTTCTCCTTCGCCAGCGGGAGCAGGCCCGCCTCACTCTGCGACAGGTCGAGCACGTTCTCGACCTGGTCGGTCAGCCGGTGGACCGATTCGAGGATCGCCGCCACGTATTCGCGCTGCTGCGGCGAAAGCTCACCGCCCGCGCCCGACTCCAGCAGTTCCGCGAACCCGCCGATCGAGGTCAGCGGCACGCGAAACTCGTAGCTCATGTTGGCGAGGAAGCGGGTCTTGACCTCGTCGGCCGCCTCGAGCGCCTCGGCGCGCTCGCGCAGCGCGTCCTCGGCCATCTGCGAGGCGGTGATGTCGAGCGCGGTCAGCAGGCCGTTGCCGTCGGGCAGTGGCACCCCGGCGATCTCGAGCGTCCGCCCGTCGGCCAGCAGCACGCGCCCGCCGGTCTGCCGGCGGTCGAGCGTGGCCCCGCGCACGACGTCGCCGATCGCCTTGGCCTGTTTGGGATTGTCGAGCTGCGGAGCGATCTGCGCGACCAGCTCGTCAGCCGTCGGGTGGCCTTCGAGGTCTTCCGGCCGCAGGCCCCAGGCTCCGGCGAACCGGCGGTTCCAGAGCTGCATCCGCCCGTCGGGGGCGAACACCGCGAGCGCCTCGAACAGGCTGTCGAACGTCGCGGTGCGCGTGCGCAGCAGGGTGTCACGGGTGGCCGAGAGCGCCAGGCTTTCGGTGCGGTCCTCCGCAATCAGCACGAGGCCGCCGTCGGGCATCGGTTGGGCGACCACGCGCAAGTGAGTGCCGTCGCTCAGCGGCCACTGCTCCTCGATCGGATCGTCGGCGGCGAACCAGTCGGCGCGCTCGGCCCGCCAGGCGGGGAAATCGCGCACTTCGGGCGTGCGCCCGGCATCGCGCGCCTCGCGCAGGAAGTGCTCGAACTCGATGCCATCGCTCACTCCCGGGCGAATGGCGAAAATGCGCCGGAACGGCTGATTGGCCGATGCCAGCCTGCGGTCGGGCGCGAACTGCGCGACGCCGACCGAGAGCTGGTCGAGCATCTCGCGCTGGGCCTCGCGGAACGCGCGAAACGAACGGCCGAGCTCTTCCATTTCCTCGATGTCGACCGCGTAGCCCGCGACCCCCTCATCGCCGAGCGGCAGATCGCTCACCCGCAGCGAGCGGCGCTGACCGCCGATGGTCGCCGCGACCACCCGCTCGATCGGCACCCCGCGCTGGGCGGCCTGCACGGCGATCTGCGCGGCGCTCAGCCCGTCGACCGGTTCGACCAGCTCGGTCTGCGCCTCGACCACCGCGTCGGCGCTGTCGCCGCCGACCGCGGAAACATAGGCGCGATTGACCAGCTTGAGCCGCGCGTCGGGCCCGCGGAACCACATCGGCACCGGCGCCGCCTCGATCAAACCGACCAATGCGGAAAAATCTCCTTTCGCGCGCGCCGCTTCGGCACGCAGCCGAGCAAGCTCGCTTTCGCTTTCGGAGAAGTCGAAGATCCATAGCAGCGCCGCCCCGCCAGGCGACACCTGCGGGTCGGCGAGCACGCCGCGCACCGCCAGGCTGCGCTGCGAGCCCGGCGGAGTGAGCGCCATGCGAAACGGCGCGGCGGTCTTCTGCGTGCGCGCCACGTGCGCGGCGAGCTCCCCCACTTGCTCGGGCGACAGGCCTTTGCCGCCCGCGCTGCCGGTCAGCTCGCTCAGATACTGCGGCAGCCGGGCGAGGCCGAACCAGCCGGCCAGCCGCTCGCTCGCCTCGATCCGCCCGTCGACCCGCACGATCATCGGAATGGCCGGCGATTCGTCGATCATCCGCACCATCCGGCGCGCGGCCTTGCGCGCCGCATCCGCGCGGCGGGCCTTGCCGCTCGCGGCGATCATCAGCCACGCCGCTGCCGCAACCCACGCGGCCAGCAGCAGGCCGATCAGCGCAAGCGCGGTGGGGGTCAGCGGCATGGGCGGTCAGCTATGCGGGCTGACCGCGCAAGGCAACCGCGTAACCGAGCGTCAATAGCGGTAATGATCGGGCTTGAACGGCCCTTCGACCGGCACGCCGATATAGTCGGCCTGCCGCTGGCTGAGCTGGGTCAGCTTCACCCCGAGCTTGTCGAGGTGCAGCGCGGCGACCTTCTCGTCGAGGTGCTTGGGCAGCACGTACACCTGGTTCTCGTATTCGCCCGATTTGGTGAACAGTTCGATCTGGGCCAGGGTCTGGTTGGTGAAGCTCGAGCTCATCACGAAGCTCGGGTGGCCGGTGGCGCAACCGAGGTTGACCAGGCGGCCCTTGGCGAGGATCAGGATCTGCTTGCCGTCGGGGAAGGTGACGAGGTCGGTGCCCGGCTTGATTTCCTTCCACTCGTAATTGTCGAGCGCGCTGATCTGGATCTCGCTGTCGAAGTGGCCGATGTTGCACACGATGGCCATGTTCTTCATCGCCTTCATGTGCTCGGCGGTGATCACGTCCTCGTTGCCGGTGGCCGTCACGAAGATGTCGGCGCGCTTGACCGCTTCTTCCATCGTGACCACTTCGTAGCCTTCCATCGCCGCCTGCAGCGCGCAGATCGGATCGATCTCGGTCACCATCACCCGCGCGCCGCCATTGCGCAGCGAATCGGCGCTGCCTTTGCCGACATCGCCGAAGCCCGCGACGCAGGCGACCTTGCCGGCGAGCATCACGTCGGTCGCGCGGCGGATGGCGTCGACCAGCGATTCCTTGCAACCGTAGAGGTTGTCGAACTTCGACGTGGTCACGCTGTCGTTCCCGTTGATCGCCGGGAACGGCAGCTTGCCTTGCTTGGCGAGGTGATAGAGCCGGTGGACGCCGGTGGTGGTCTCCTCCGAGACTCCCTTGATGGCGCGAACCGTTGCGGTGAGGTAACCCGGGCGCGCCTTGATGAATGCCTTGAGCGCGCGCTGGAACTCGATCTCCTCGGCATTGGTCGGCTCGGGCAGTTCCTCACCGGCTTCGACCCGCGCGCCCCATAGCGCGAACATCGTCGCATCGCCGCCGTCGTCGAGGATCAGGTTGCAGGTCCGATCCTGGCCCCAGTCGAAGATGCGCCCGACATAGTCCCAATAGTCGGCCAGGCTTTCGCCCTTGATCGCAAACACCGGAATGCCCTGCGCGGCGATGGCAGCCGCGGCGTGATCCTGGGTCGAGAAGATGTTGCAGGTCGCCCAGCGAACCTCGGCGCCCAGCGCCACGAGCGTTTCGATCAGCACCGCGGTCTGGATCGTCATGTGCAAGGACCCCGTGATCCGCGCGCCCTTGAGCGGCTGCGACGCGCCGTATTCGTCGCGCAGGGCCATCAGGCCGGGCATCTCGGTTTCGGCGATGGCGATCTCGGCGCGGCCGAAGTCGGCCAGGCCGAGGTCGGCGACAACGAAGTCGCGGGTCAGGGTGTCGGCGGAAGTGGCCACGGGCTGCAGTCTCCAGAGTGTCGGGATGCGCGCGCCCTAGCGTCCGCCCTTCCGGAAGGCAAATATAAAGCTTCCTTTATATGTCATGCGCAAGGGCACGACACGGGGCGGCGCCGACCCGGCGCCGCCCCGATCGGTCATTCGCCGGAAGTCAGCGTCGCAAGGCGAATTGCGTGCCGGCGCGCGGACTGGCGGCGAGCACCTCGTCCGCCGTGGCGACCAGCAGGCGGGCATCGTGCGTGCCGGCGAGCTCCTTGGCCATCGCCTTCAGCTCACCGCAACCGAGCCAGGGATGCCCGTGTCCGTACTGGTTGGCCATGCCGACGCTGATGCTGTCGAGCGCCTTGCGCGTCCGCGCCGGGCCCAGCCGCGCGGTGTAATCCGCCTGCAGCGAGCGGAACGCGTCCTGCATCAGCGGGCTCTGATTGGTGGCGAAGGTTTCGTAGTCGGCCTGAAAGTTGTCGGCCCCGAAGCGGCAGCGCAGCGACGTTACCATCAGCATGATGTCGAGCTGCCTGAGCTTGCCGGCGTCCTCCGGCGAGACGGCGGCTGCCGCCGGCTGCGGGACGAAGGCGAGCGCCGCCGCGGCGGCCAGTACGGCCGCCACCTTGTGATTTTTCCCCATAAACCCCCCAAGCTCCCTGTCGCGGACATCGACCCCCGATCCGCGGATAAACGGGCACCCTGCCCGCCGATGAGAGACTGCGCTCGGCCGTTTACCCGCGATTAAACGAGGAGAGTGAAGCCAGATTCACCATCCCGCGTCCCCCTTGCGTGGTTCCTGCGTGCCGCTATCTCGGCGCACGGATGATGGGCACCAGGAAAGGATGCGTGCGATGACGATCAAGGTGGGCGACCGGCTGCCCGACGTGAAGCTGGTCAAGGCGACCGAGAACGGCCCCGAGGCGGTGCAGAGCGCCGACTACTTCAAGGGCAAGAAGGTCGCGTTGTTCTCGGTCCCCGGTGCGTTTACCCCCACCTGCTCCGCGCGGCACTTGCCGGGGTTCGTCGACAAGGCGCAGGAATTCAAAGCCAAGGGGGTCGACGAGATTGTCGCCACGGCGGTCAACGACCCGTTCGTGCTCGGCGCGTGGAACAAGGCGGCCGGCAGCGAGGACATCACCATGCTGGCCGACGGCAACGGCGAGTTTGCCGAAGCGCTGGGCCTGACGATGGACGGGTCGGCCTTCGGCCTCGGCAAGCGCGGCCAGCGTTTCTCGATGGTGGTCGAGGACGGGGTGGTGAAGGAACTCAACGTCGAAGCCCCGGGCGATTTCAAGGTTTCCAGCGCGGAGCACATGCTTGGCCAGCTCTGACCGGAGCACCCTTTGCAAGGTCGCCGGGTCGCACGCTCGCGATCCGGCGACTGCTCATCCGGCAAGCAGGACGTGCACCTTGTCGATGAGGTCAGCGATGCGGAACGGCTTCGTCAGCACCGCCATCGCGCCAGTGATGCTTTCGTCGGCGAGCGGGGCCTGGTCGGCATAGCCGGTGATGAACAGCACCGGGAGCCCGGGCCGGGCGGCTCGCGCCGAGTCCGCCACCTGGCACCCGTTGAGGCCGCCGGGAAGCCCGACGTCGGTCAGCAGCAGCACGATCTCGGGATGCGCTTGGAGCAGGCGTAGCGCTTCGGCCCCGGTGCCCGCTTCGAGGCAGGTGAAGCCGCGGTCGGTCAGTTCCTCGCTGACCGTCATGCGGATCAGCACTTCGTCGTCGACCACCAGGATGGTGCCACACGGAGCGCGCTCTATGGTCTCGGTGGCGTGGGGCATCCGCTGCCTGCCTATCAGGCCCCAGGCGGTTTGAAAGCGCCAATCGAGCGAGCCGCTCACCCGATCGCAAGGAATGCCCGGTAGAGCGCCGTGCGTGAACCGCGTCGCCGCCGCTCCGCTGTCCTTCGTCCGCGCCCTCCGTCCGCAACGCGTTGCCCCGCTGGGGCTGCTCGTCGGGGGGACGCTTGCGGCGGCTACTGTAGGGGCTATCGCGGTCCTCGCAGCGGCCGGCATGAGGGTGGAGGCGAGCGGCTTCGCGCGCTTCGCCCTGCTGGCCGCGGCGATGCTGGCGCTCTCGGTCTGGTGCGCCCGGCGCTATCCGGATCCGCGGCTCGCGCACGCCGCGGCGATCGTCGGCGTCGGCACCCTTTCGCTCATGCTGTGCGGCGTGGTTTCGAACGCCGGGCTCCGCCTCGGGTTGCCTCTGGTGGACCCCGCGCTGGCCGGGATCGACGCCGCCTTCGGCCTGGATGTCGAAGCGGCGGTGCGCGCATTGGCGGCCTTTCCGCGCGCCATCGACCTGCTCGCGACCATCTACAACGCGTCGGGCGCCGCGGTCGTGGTCCTCATCGCGCTGGCGCTGGCAGCCGGAAGGTTTGCGCGGGCATGGGAGCTGGCCGCGACGGCCGTGTTCTCGATGCAGGTGGTGGCGGCGGTGTCGATCCTTCTTCCGGCCTCGGGCGCGATGGCGTATCTCGGGATGATCGACCTGCAAGGCGCGGGCCTGCCAGCGGGGGCCGGGGTGTACCACCTCGCCGCGTTCGAACATTTCCGCGCTGGCAGCGGAGGCGTTCTTCGCCTGACCGATCTCACCGGGCTGGTCACGTTTCCGTCGTTCCACACGGTGCTCGCGCTGCTGACGACGCAGGCCTTGTGGGACACCCGCCTTCGCTGGCTCGCGGTCGGCTGGGCGGGGTCGGTGATCGTGTCGACGATCCCGATCGGAGGCCACTACGTGGTCGACCTCGCCGCGGGTTTCCTGGTGTGGATGATCGGCGCCACGCTGGCTCGCCGCGCCGCGGTCAGTAACCCATCAGCCTGAGCACCTCGCTGCGGCTGCGCTCGTCGTCGAGGAAACAGCCGAGCAGCTTGCTGGTGACCATTGTCACTCCGGGCGTGCGCACGCCGCGCGCGGTCATGCAGCTGTGCGCGGCTTCGATCACCACCGCCACCCCGTGGGGCTGCAAGTGCTCGTGAATGCAGCGCGCCACCTCGGCAGTCAGGCGCTCCTGCACCTGCAGCCGGCGCGCGAACCCATGCAGCACGCGCGCGAGCTTGGAGATGCCGACCACGCGATCGGTCGGCATGTAGGCGATCGCCGCCTTGCCGATGATGGGCGCCATGTGATGCTCGCAATGGCTCTGGAACGGGATGTCCTTGAGCAGCACGAGCTCATCGTAGCCGCCCACCTCCTCGAACACCCGCGTCAGGTGAATCCCCGGGTCCTCGGCGTAGCCGAGGCAGTATTCCTTCCACGCGCGCCCGACGCGCCTGGGGGTGTCGAGCAGCCCCTCGCGCTCGGGATCGTCGCCGGCCCAGCGGATCAGCGTGCGGATCGCATCCTGCACCTCTTGCGGAACAGGGAGCTTGCCGTCTTCGACATCCTCGTCGGGCCCCACCAGGCTGCTCATCGACCGAACCTCTTCTTCGCCCGCGTCCACGCGCGGTTGATGCGGCTGCCCTGCTTCATCAGCCCGCCCTTGGCAAACGGTTCGAACATCTGTTCGGGCCGCTCGGGATCGAGCAGCTGCGAGCCGGCGAGCGTCTCCTCGATCGCGCCCACTTCGGGCGGGACGAAGCGGCGCAGCTGCCGGCCGGCGGCGCCCCCATGCGTGTCGATGAGGCGCAGCATCGACCCGCCCGCTTCCTCCAGCAAGCGCGCGACCTCGTCCTCTTCCAGCCCGCAGTGCTCGGCGAGGAGCGATCGGCGCAGGGCCGCGATCGCCTCGCACGCGTGCGCGTTGCCGGGCCGCGCGCAGTCGATGAACAGGTCGCACTCCGAATCGAGCCCCAGCGAACGGTTGTTCCAGTTCGCCGAGCCGATTCGCAGCACCTGGTCGTCGAAAATCGTCAGCTTGGCGTGGACGTAGATTTTGGTCTCGCCGGTATAGGGCACGAACAGCCCGAAGCGCCGCTTGCGGTCGACCTGCTGGATCGAATGCAGCAGGCAGTTGCGCGCGTGGTCCATCGCCTGCTGCTCGAGCCAGCCATCGGCCGCGTCGGGCTGGATCAGGACGATTTCGGGTGGGTCGTCCTCCTGCAGCCGCGCGCTGATCGCTTCGGCGATCTTCGGCGAGGTGAAGTACTGGTTCTCCGAATAAATGAACTTCCTGGCGGCGCGGATCTGGTCGAGCAGGAGGTGCTCGATCTCGCGCACCTCGCAGTTGCCGTCGTACTTCGCGCAGGTGCGGGCGATGCCGACTTCGACATTCTCGAACTGGACCGGCAACTGTTCGGGCCACAGGCTCTCGTCGGGCGATTCCACGTCGGCCAGCTCGGACCCGCCGGCGCGTTTCCAGCGCTCGCGGCTGAGAAGCGCAAGCTGGTGCGCCGCGTCGCCTTCGAGCATCATCGTCGCATCGTGCCACGGGCGATAGCGGCGCCCATGGGGTCGGCGGCGACGCCGGTCGCGCTCGCGGTGCTCGCGGGTGTCCCAGCGGTCCATCGTCATGTCGATGCCGCCGCACACGGCCAGCTTGTCGTCGATCACCGCGATCTTCTGATGATGCGAGCAGCCAACCGGGTGATGGTTGTCGAAGTTGAAGCTGATCGCCTTGTACGCCGCCATCCGCAAGACATCGATCAGCATCGCGCCGCGGGTGATGAACTCTAACACCCCGAGGCCCCACTTGAGGATGCGAATCTCTATGCCGGGGCGGTGGCGAGCGAGCCACATCAGGAAGCTGCCGAGGCGGCGCGGATAGCGGCGGCGGAACGGGCGGCTGAACCAGCGGCGGCCGACGGCGAGGTGGATAGAAG
>JBHWTG010000274.1:0-4897 GCA_043427735.1 Tsuneonella sp.
GCGCTGGCGCACGAGTTCGCGCACAACCTGCTGGCGCACCGCGCGTGGCTCAAGGGGGCGGGCCGCAAGGCAGCCAACATCCGCCTGACCGAACGCGAGGCCGACCGCCTGATGCCGTGGCTGCTGGCGAACTCCGGTTACGATCCACAGGCAGCGGTGCGGTTCTTCCGCAAGTGGGGGCCGGGCAACGGCGGCTGGATATTTCGCGCTCCGACACACGACGGGTGGGACGAGCGTGCCGAGCTCGTCGCGCGCGAACTGCCCGAGATCGCCCGCCTGCGAACAAGCGAGGGCGGCGCCGACTGGCGCACGCATTTTCGCCGCGGGCTCGCGCGCTAGGTTGAGGCCTCAGGCCGCCTGCGCCTCCGCCGCCCTGGCGTAGAGCGAGTTGATCGGCCGGGCCATCACCCGCCGGACCATCGGCTCAAAGAACTCGAGTGGCTCGCTCTCGTAATCGGGGTCGAACGCCGCCTGATCGTACTTCTCGCAGAATTCGGCGCAGGCATCGAAGTAGGGCGAGCCGCGGAACTGCTCGCGCGAGTGCTGATCCATGCCGAGGTAGTGGAAGTAGTAGTAGCCCTGGAAATGCCCGTGGTTCTGGCAGATCCAGTGCACCTCCTCGCTGACGAACGGCTTGATGATCGAGGCCGCGACCTCGGGGTGGTTAAACGTGCCCAGCGTGTCGCCGATGTCGTGCAGCAGCGCCATGACCACGTAGGGCTCGTCGCGCCCGTCGCGGTGAGCGCGGGTGGCGGTCTGCAGCGAATGCTCGAGCCGGCACACGGGAAAGCCGCCGAAGTCGCCGTCGAGCAGCCTGAGGTGCTCGAGCACGCGGTCGGGCAGCCCTTGCGCGAAGGCCATGTACTCGCTGCCGATGATCGCCCAGTCTTCGCGGGTGCCTTCCTTCATCTCGCGGAACTTCGCCCGCTCCGCCATGCCGTGCACGGTGTCCTCGATCACATCCATCGCTGCTCTCCTTGGGCGGGATCATAGCGCAAGCGCGGCGCGGATGCCAAAACTTGTGTGTCCGGCGCGCCGGACCTAGTTTAGCGGCCAGTGGCGATACCCAGGCTGCCCTTCCGACCCGCGCCGTTCTTCGAGAACAAGAACGCCGCGTTCTGGAACCTGCAATTCGCAGGCTGGGGCGGAGTGTTCGCGCTGCGCGCCGTATCCGCGATGGCCAACGAGCAGCCGTGGGAGCTGCTGCTGGTGATCCTCGTGCAGGTGGTCACCGGATTCGCCATCAGCCTCGTGCTGTCTGTCGTGTACGGCTGGCTGATCCGCCGCAGCGCGCTGTTCACCACCGGGATGACCGCGCTCGCGCTGGCGCTGGCGGTGGCGCTTTACGCCGCGATCGACGCGTGGCTGCAGGGCATCTACTTCTCGGGCGTGCGCGACACCACGTTCGCCCAACGAATGGTCGCGCTCGCGTTCCTCGACGGAATGCTGCTGGGGGCCTGGTCGGCGCTCTACTATGCGATCAACTTCTTCCTGACGGTGGAGGAGCAGGCGGACCGGCTCGAACGGCTCGAGGCGCAGGCCACCAGCGCGCAGCTCGCGATGCTGCGCTACCAACTCAACCCGCACTTCCTGTTCAACACGCTGAATTCGATCTCGACGCTGGTGCTGCTAAAGCAGACCGAGCCCGCCAACGCGATGCTGACGCGCCTGTCCGCGTTCCTGCGCCACACGCTCGTCAGCGAGCCCGGCGCCAAGGTGACCATTGCGCAGGAGGTCGAAACGCTGCAGCTCTACCTCGGCATCGAGCGGATGCGGTTCGAGGACCGGCTGCGCACCGAGTTCCGCATCGAGCCCGAAGCGGCGAACGCCTGCCTGCCCTCGATGCTGCTCCAGCCGCTGGTGGAGAATGCGATCAAGTACGCGGTCAGCCCGCAGGAGGAAGGCGCCTCGATCACGCTGTCGGCGCAACTCGTCGGACGCAGGCTCCGGGTCGCCGTGTCCGACAGCGGGCCGGGATTGCGCGAAGGGGGACCGCGGAGCAGCGTCGCCGCGTCGCTTGCGGGGGTGGGCAGGACGGTGTCGACCGGCGTCGGCCTGGCCAATATCCGCGATCGTCTTAGCCAAGCCTACGGTGAGGACCACCGCTTCGAAATCCGCAACCCGCCCGAAGGCGGCTTCACGGTGATCATCGAGATCCCCTACGAATCCGCCGCAAAGCCCGATGCGGTCGCAACCGCTGTGCCCTCGCCGACCTCGCCCGTCTCCCTCGCGCCGGCCCCGGCGCCCGCCATCGGAACCTCCGCCGCATGACCATCCGCACCCTGATCGTCGACGACGAGAAGCTCGCCATCCAGGGCCTCCAGCTGCGCCTCGACAAGTTCGACGACGTCGAGGTGATCGGCACCTGCGCGAACGGGCGCGAGGCGATCCGCGCGATCAAGACCGAAAAGCCCGACCTCGTGTTCCTCGACATCCAGATGCCCGGCTTCGACGGCTTCAGCGTGGTCAAGGGAGTGATGGAGATCGAGCCGCCGCTGTTCGTGTTCGTGACCGCGTTCGAAGAGCACGCGATACGCGCGTTCGAGGCCAACGCGGTCAACTACCTGATGAAGCCGGTCGACGAGGACAAGCTCGCCGATACGGTCGAGCGCGTACGCCAGCGGCTGACCGAGAAACGCAGCGCCGAGGAGGCCGAGAAGCTCAAGACGGTGCTCAACGAAGTGGCTCCCGACGCGGCCGAGGAGTTCGCCGCCGACGAGACCCCGGTGGAAAGCGCCGACCGCTACGAGAAGCTCATCAACATCAAGGACCGCGGGCAGATCTTCCGGGTCGAGATCGATTCGATCGAGCACATCGAAGCGGCCGGGGACTACATGTGCATCTACACCGGCGACAACTCGCTGATCCTGCGCGAGACGATGAAGGACCTCGAGCGCCGGCTCGATCCGCGCACGTTCCAGCGCGTCCACCGCTCGACCATCGTCAACCTGAACCAGGTCCGCCAGGTCAAGCCCCACACCAACGGCGAGTGCTTCCTGGTGCTGGATTCGGGCGCCGAGGTGAAAGTCAGCCGGTCCTACCGCGACGTGGTGGCGCGGTTCGTGCACTGATCCCGCCGGCCTCCCCCGTTCGTATCGAGCGGAGGCCTGCGGGCCGGAGTCGAGATACGGGCGGTCGCGCGGGCGTGTCTCGACTTCGCTCGACACGAACGGCTAGGGGTGCCCCGTGAGCAGTCTCGTCCTTCCCGGCTTCGAACTCGAGCGCTTCGTCCGCGAAACGCTGGCGGAGGATCTCGGCCTCGGCCTGCCGGGCGGGGGGCGCGACGTCACCAGCGAGAGCGTGATCCCTGCCGACGCGCGGTTTGCCGGGGTAATGGACAGCCGCGAGGCGATCGTGGTCGCGGGGCTGCCGCTGGCGGCCGCGTTCTTCCGCGCGCTCGATCCGGAGATCGCGGTCGATCTGCTGGTCGAGGAGGGGGCCGAAGTCGGGCCCGGCAGCGACCTGATGCGGCTAGAGGGCAACGCCCGGGCGATGCTCACCGCCGAGCGCAGCGCTCTCAATACCGTCCAGCACCTGTCGGGCATCGCCACGCTGACCCGCCGATACGTGCGCGCGATGGCCAACCCCGCGTGCACCTTGCTCGACACCCGCAAGACGATTCCCGGGTTGCGCCATCTTGAGAAGTACGCGGTGCGCATGGGCGGGGGCAGCAACCACCGGATGGGATTGTGGGACGCGGCGATGATCAAGGACAATCACGTGCTCGTCGCCGGAAGCGTGGGCGAGGCGGTGCGGCGGGCGGTCGCCTCCGGAGTGCGCGAGATCATCTGCGAGGTCGACCGGCTCGATCAGATCGAGCCCGCGCTCGCCGCCGGGGCGACGCGCCTGCTGCTCGACAATATGGACGTGAACGAACTGCGCGAGGCGGTGGCGCTGGTCGCCGGCCGGGTCCCGACCGAGGCCAGCGGCGGCATCACGCTCGAGACGATCGCCGCCAAAGCGGCGACCGGCGTCGATTACGTCTCGGTCGGGCGGCTGACCCAGAGCGCCCCCGCCGCGGACATCGGGCTCGACTTCACCCCGCTGTGAAGCCGCTCGTCGGCCTTGCGCTGCTGGCGATGGCCGCACCGCTCGGCGCGCAGGCTTACCAGTGCCGGGCGCCCGCGCGGGTCCCGGTGCCGCGGGTCGAGCCCGACGGGCCGGTTCGCCGGACGCCGATCACCGGCTACACGCTCGCGCTGAGCTGGAGCCCGGAATACTGCAAGGGGCGCGAGCATCGCACCGGCGATGCGATGCAATGCGGCGGCGCGAGCGGGCGTTTCGGGCTCGTCGTCCATGGCTTATGGCCCGAAGGGCGCGGCGCGTGGCCGCAGTGGTGCTCCACCCCCCGCCGCCTCTCGCCGGCCGAGGCGCGGCGCAACGTGTGCATGACGCCCTCGCCCCGGCTGCTGGCGCACGAATGGGCCAAGCACGGCGCCTGCATGACGCGCACGCCGAGGCCTACTTCAAGACCACGCGCATTCTTTTCGAAGGGCTGCGCCTGCCCGATTTCGACCGGCTGTCGAAAGACCCGGAGCTGACCGCGGGCCTCATCCGCACCCGCTTCGCAGCCGCGAACCCGGGCTGGGGGCCGGATGCTGTGGGCTTGTCGGTCAACGAGCGCGGCTGGCTGCGCGAATTGCGCCTGTGCTACGACAGGCGCTTCATGCCCAGCGCGTGCGACCGGCGGCGGATGGGGCCGAAGGATAGCGTAGCGGTCAAAATCTGGCGCGGGCTCTAGCGCCGCTCGCGGAAGAACCCGCGCAACAGCTCCGCCGCCTCGATCTCGCCGATTCCGGCGACGACCTCGGGCCGGTGCAGGCATTGCGGGTGCTCGAACACCCGGGCGCCGTGCGCCACGCCGCCGCCCTTGGGGTCCGGGGCGCCGTAGACACAC
>JBHWTG010000275.1:0-3511 GCA_043427735.1 Tsuneonella sp.
GGCAGCGGCGTCCAGGGCCTCGGACCGCGCGGTTGCCACCTGCTCGAGCTCGCCCGACAGGATGTCCAGTGCGACCGAGAACTCCTCCTCGCGATCGGCGTCCGGCGCCCCAGCCTCGCCGCGGGGCCGGTCGGCCAATGCGTCCTGAAGGCTTGCCTGGACCACGTTCAGGCCCGTCTCCAACTCGCGCCGGCGCTCCTCGGAGGCGAGAAGCTGTGACTGCATGTCCGACACCTGCTGCAGCGCAACGGTGAAGCGCTGCTGCGCTGCGACGGCCTCGGCGGCGCGGCTGTCGCGCTCGGCGGCGAGGTTCGAAAGGCGCTCCTCGAAGGCGGCCTGGCTCCGGGCAACCTGGTCACGGCCGCTGCCGGTGCTGACCGCGTCGATCACCAGGATCGAACTGGCTATGATCGTCCAGCCGAAGATCAGCGCCGTCCCGCCCAAGGCCGCAAGCTGCGTGACCGGCCGCAGGCGCACGAAGCGCGTGCCCGCGTCGGAGCGCAGGAACAGCCGCTGCTCGGGCAGGAAGCGCTCGAGCGCGGCGTTCAGCCTGGTGGCGATGCGTCGGGGCATTGCTGCTGTCCCTCGTCTTATTCTGGTAGCCGGAAAGCCGCGCCAGTCGTGTGCCGCCGGTGCGTTGCTCTCGCGCTTGGATAGACCGCAGCCGTGGCCTGAGCGCAACGGCGCGCGAAATTTTGCCCAGCACCTGCGCGGAATGACGCCGAATCGTGGCGCGGGGGTGGCGACGCAGCGCCGAGCCCGGAACTTTTCTGCCGCCGGCGAAAGCAACGCGCTCAAGAGGAGCCGATTCCGGAAACAATCGCATCAACCCACATCGTAGGGCAGGGCACCAATGCGGTCCCGTGCCACCAGAATCGGGCGGTCCACCGGAGGCACGGCGCGCTGGTGACAGGTTCGGCGCGGGCAGATCCGGCAGGAGACGCCGATCGGAACGAAACTCGCGGGGCTGCCGAGGTCGAGGCCGTCGGCATAAACGATCTTCGGCGCTGCCTCGATCTCGCACCCGAGGCTGATCGCGAAACGTCGCTCGGGCGCGCCCCAGGCGCCGCCCGGCTTGGTCACGTCGCGCGCGAGCGACAGGTAGCGCACCCCGTCCGGCGTTTCGGCGAGTTGGCGGAGGAACCGCCCCGGTGTCTCGAAGGCCTGGTGGACGTTCCACAGCGGGCAGGCGCCCCCATAGCGGGCGAATTGAAGGCGTGTCGCCGAGTGGCGCTTGGTGATGGTCCCGGCCTGATCCACGCGCACGAAGAAGAAGGCCACGCCCTGAGCGCCGGGCCGCTGCAGGGTGGAGAGGCGGTGGGCCACCTGCTCCAGCGAGGCGCCGAAGAGATGCGCGAGCCGCTCGAGGTCGTGCCGCTCGGACCGGGCCGCGGCCAGAAAGGCGCGATAAGGCATCAGCGCCGCGCCCGCGAAGTGGTTGGCGAGGCCGATCCGGGCAATGTCGCGCGCGGTCCCGGTGCGGAACCGCGCCAGATCGAGCGTCGCCTCCAGCAACTCGCCTCGCGTCTCGAGGGCCACGAGGTGCAGCAGCTTGAAGGTCCGCGTCTCGGCCGGCGCGGCGGCATTGAGGACGATGCGTCCGCCCTCGCGCTGCAGGACCTCGCCAGGGCCGAGTTCCGCCGTGGCGACGGTCAGCCCGCAGCCGGCCAGCGCGGCCGCCGCCAGCGCCGCGGCATCGCCGCGAACACCCCCCGGGCAGGCGAAATGCTCGGCGGCGCGGTCCACGGCGTCGATGTAGTTGTCGCAGTAGTGGAAGAAGTCGCGCACTTCTTCCCAAGGAGCGGGCGCAGCGCCGAGATCGGTCCCCGCGAGGCCCAGAGCCTCCTCGAGCGCCGCGAGCCGTTCGCGCCCGGCGCGCTGGTCGCGGTAAAGATCAAGGAAGGCGCGGGCCAGTGTCGGCGTGTTCGCGGCCGCAAGTCGCAGGTCGGCGAGCGGTGGCTGCTGGCCGAACAGCGGGTCGGCGAAGGCTTCGGCCATGTCGATCACCATGCGCTCGGCATCGCCTGCCGCCAGCGCGCCCACATCGACGCCGAAGCTGGCGGCGAGATGCATCAGCACCCCAGCCGAGACCGGGCGGTGGTTGTTCTCCATCTGGCTGAGGTAGGGCAGGGAAACCCCCAGCCTTTCGGCAAAGGCGCGCTGCGTCAGGCCCGCGCGGGCCCGGGTCTCGCGCAGGGTGGTGCCTGCGAAGATCTTCTGCTGCGCCATCGCGGCTCTCGCATCGGTTTGCAAAGGGGGGCTTATGGCCTGCAAACCGGCCGCCGCAAGGGCCCCCGCGCCCAGCGCGGCGAGGATCACCAACAGGAAGTACGGCAAGCGTCGCATGCCACCGCTATGCACCCGTGGCATCTAAGATCGGGTTAACCCCGACGCACGAGCCACAGTGCCCCGACCGACAGCACCGCGGAGGCGGTCATGATCGCGATCAGCGGGGTCGCGTCGCTGCCTGGCGTCAGTTGCGCGCCCGCCAGTCCCGCGAGGGCGGCGCCACCGGCGACCATCATCGCCCCGCCGAGTCCCGCGGCCGTTCCGGCGAGTTCGGGCTTCACGCTCATCTGCCCGGCGTTGGCATTCGGCAGCGCGATGCCGTTGCCGACCCCGACCACCGCCACGGCGCCGAAAAAGGACGCCGGGGTCGTCGCGTCGAGGAGGTCGAAGCCAAGCGCCACCAGCATCGCGCCAGACGTCACCGTTCCCCCGATCAGCAGCATCCGGTCGAGGCCGAGGCGGTGCGAGAAGCGCCCGGCGAGGAAGTTGCCCGCGAGATAGCCGACCGAGGGCAGGGCGAACCAGTAGCCGACCTCCGCGGGGGACATGCCAAACACCGCGATGCCGACGAAGGGCGCGCCACCGACGTAAGCGAAGAAGGTGCCCGAAGCGAAGGTCGCGGCAAGGCAATATCCCCAGAACGGCGCCGAGCGCAGCAGCAGCGGATAGCTCCGCGCCTGCGCGGCGAAGCCGAGACCGCCGCCGCGCGCCGTTTCGCCCATGTCCGCCCAGGCGATCGCCGCGACCGCTGCGGCGGCCGCGGCCAGCAGCACGAAGTTCGCCTGCCAGCCGAAAGCCTCGTCCAGCGCCCCGCCGAGGACCGGCGCGGCCATCGGCACCACCGACATGCCCATGGTGACATAGCCGATCAGCCCCGCGGCGCGGTCTGGCGGGGCGATGTCGCGGATCACCGCGCGCGGCAGCACCATGCCAGCCGCGATCACCGCCTGCCCCATGCGGAACAGGAGGAACCAGCCGGCGCTCGCCGCCAGCAGCGTGCCTGCGGTTGCGGCGACGAAGAGCAGCAGCGACCCCAGCATCACCGGGCGCCGTCCGTAGCGGTCGGACAGAGGTCCCACCACAAGCTGCACGACGGCGCAGCCTGCCAGATAGGCGGTCACGGACAGCTGCATCAGCGCGTAGTCCACGCCGAAATGCCGCGCCATGCCCGGCAGCGAGGGCAGGAACACGTTCATGGACAGCGCCGCCACGCCGCTCAGCA
>JBHWTG010000276.1:0-11537 GCA_043427735.1 Tsuneonella sp.
CCGTCCGCGGGCGCGCGTGAACCCGCCAGGCGCTCGATCCGCCCTCCGGCCGGGTCCGCGGTCGCCGCGGTGACCCCTGCGATGCGCAGCGCCGCGCTGTTCGCCCAGGCGGCATGGCCGTCCACCCGCTCGAGCACCACCGGCCGGTCGGCCACCGCGGCGTCGAGCTCAGCAGCGGTGGGAAAGCGCCCGAGCCCCCAGGTTTCCTGGTTCCAGCCGCGCCCGACGATCCATCTGCGATCCGGATATTGCGCGGCATACGCCCGGATAGCGGCTTGCGCCTCGGCCAGCGACTTCGTGGCGGACAGATCGAGCGTCAGCGCACCGAAGCCGATGCCCATCACGTGAAGGTGCGAATCGACGAGCCCGGGGATCACGAACGCGCCCTTGCCGTCGACCGCGAAATCGGTTCGCGGCGGGCGCTTGTCCTTGCGCTGGAGCAGTTGCTTCACCCGCCCATCGTCGTCGATCCAGATCGCGGTGAACCGGGTGACGTTGCCCTGCCGATCGACCGACAGGCCCTGGACATTGTCGACCAGGGTGTCGGCCAGCGCGGGCGAGGCGGCGGCGAGGGCGAGCAGCGGCAGCAGGCGAGCGATCTTCATGCTCTTTTGCCTAGGCAAGAAACGCTGCGGCGCAAGTGAACACACCGCAGGTTTCCCCGGACGGCGATTTCCCCTACGGCCGCGGCAATGAGCCAGAGCCTGTCCTTGCGCGCCCCCGCCGCCGAGCCGTTGCCGCTGACGATCGCCGACGTCGAGGCCGCGGCCAGCCGCATCGAAGGCGCGGTGGTGCGCACGCCGACCCTTCATTCGAAAACCCTGTCGGCGATTGCCGGGACCGAGATCTGGCTCAAGTTCGAGAACCTGCAGTTTACCGCCGCCTTCAAGGAACGCGGCGCGCTCAATGCGTTGCTTCAGTTGGACGAGGAGCAGCGCAGGCGCGGGGTGATCGCGGCGTCGGCCGGCAATCACTCGCAGGGGCTCAGCTACCACGGGACCCGGCTTGGCGTGCCGGTCACCATCGTCATGCCGCGCACCACGCCCAGCGTGAAGATCATGCAGACCGAAAGCGTCGGCGGCGAGGTCGTGCTCGAAGGCGACACGTTCGACGAGGCGTATGCTCATGCGCGCAAGCTGGAAGGGGAGCGGGGCCTTACTTTCGTGCACCCGTTCGACGATCCGCACGTCGCTGCCGGAGCGGGAACGGTGGCGCTCGAGATGCTCGAGCAGGCGCCGCAGATCGATTGCCTGGTGGTGCCGATCGGCGGCGGGGGGCTGATTTCGGGGATGGCGACCGTCGCCAAGGCGCGTGAGCCGGCGGTGGAGGTGGTCGGGGTGGAGGCCGCGCTGTTCCCCTCGATGTACGCGCGCATCCACGAGCGTCCGATGACCTGCGGTGGGGACACGCTCGCCGAAGGCATCGCGGTCAAGGAGCCGGGCGAGTTCACCTCGCGGGTGATCGCGGAGCGGGTCGACGACATCCTGCTGGTCGAGGAAGAGGCGCTCGAGCGCGCGGTGAGCCTGCTGCTGCAGATCGAGAAAACGGTGGTCGAAGGCGCGGGGGCCGCCGGGCTCGCGGCCGTGCTTGCGCACGGCGAGCGGTTCGCGGGCCGCACGCTCGGGCTGGTGCTGTGCGGCGGCAACATCGACACGCGGCTGCTCGCCAACGTGCTCCTGCGCGACCTTGCACGCTCGGGGCGTCTCGCCCGGCTGCGGGTTACCCTCCAGGACCGCCCGGGTGCGCTCTACAAGGTAATGAGCGAGTTCGACGCGCACTCGGTCAACATCATCGAGATCTACCACCAGCGCATCTTCACCACGCTGCCGGCCAAGGGCCTGATCACCGACATCGAGTGCGAGGCGCGCGACAAGGAGCAGATCGACGCGCTGGTCGAAGCCCTCAGGGCGAAGGGCTATTCGGTCAGCCTCGTCGACGTGAATTGAGCGCGCCGCCCGCTGGCGGAAACCGATCCGCAACTGTGCAAACTAAGTTTCCGTTAACCGCGATAGATGGTTAAAGGTGTTTTACCGGCGCCCCTGCGGGGGCATATGCCGGTGGACCCGCGCGGCCGAATCCGGCAGCGCGCAAGAGGAACCTTGCACAGCCGTGACGGCCCCTGTTCGCTTCCCCCGCTTCTTCGTCACGAGCCCCGCGCCGTGCCCGTATCTGCCGGGCCGCAGCGAGCGCAAGGTGTTCACCGAGCTCAAGGGTCCGCACGCCGATCAGCTGAACGAGGCGCTCGGACGCATCGGTTTCCGCCGCAGCCAGACGGTCGCCTACCGCCCGAGCTGCCTAGAGTGCCGGGCGTGCGTGTCGGTGCGCGTGCCGGTGGCCGAGTTCGCCCCGTCGAACACGCAGAAGCGCAATCTCAGGCGCAATTCGAACCTCGTCGCGAGCGAGTGCCGCCCGTGGGCGACTGGCGAGCAGTTCGATCTGCTGCGCAAGTATCTCGGCACGCGCCACCCCGGCGGGGGAATGGCCGCGATGGACGAGGTTGACTATGCCGACATGGTGGAACACACGCCGGTAACAAGCTATGTTATTGAATATCGGGAGCCCTCCGAGGGATTGATGCCGGGTCGTCTGGTGGGGGCGTGCCTGACGGACCGGCAGGGCGACGGGTTGTCGATGATCTATTCGTTCTACGACCCAGAACATGAGGCGCGGACGGGTCTTGGCAACTACATCATCCTCGACCACATCCGGCGCGCCGCCGCCGACGGGCTCGGCTATGTCTACCTCGGCTACTGGGTCGAGGGGTCCGACCGGATGCAGTACAAGATCCGCTACCGGCCGATCGAGCTGCTCGGCCGCGACGGCTGGCGCCGGGTCTCGCGCGAGCGGCACGACCAGCTCATCGCCAGCGCGGCCAGCGCTCGCCGCGGTGCCCGCAGCGCAGCGAGCCCGGCCAAGGACGCTTCGCTGCCGCAATTCGGCCACGCCGAGTAGCCGCGCCGTCCTTGCGCTCGCGTGCGCTGTGTTGGCGCTGGGGCCGGTGGCCGCGCAGGCGCAGGACCGCTCGTCGCCGCAGTCGCTCGAGGATCTGATTCCCGATTCGGCGGTCGAGAACCCCGAGGCCTGGGCTGAGCAGGGCGTGCCCGCCTCGCCCGAGGACGATGCAGCGGCGGACGCCGCCCTCGCGGCCGAGGTCGATCCCAACTCGGCGCTTGCGGAGGTGCCGCCGATCGACGTGCCGTGGCCCGACCAGCTCGAGCTGCCGCAGCTCGCCCCGCTCGAGCCCGACGACAGCATCCGGTTCGCCGATGCCGAGGACGAGGGTTCGCAGACCGGCCTGGTCGATGCCGAGCTCGTCCGCATCACGCCCGAGCTCGTGCTCGGGTTCCCGCCCGACGACGCGGCATTCCCCCAGCGGGAGGAATTCGCCGAGCGGTTCGAGCAGCTCTCGACGATCGCCGAGCTCGACAGCGACGAGGACAACATCGCCCAGATCGCCGCGCGCGCCCGGTCCGACGAGGAGCTGCTGGCGACGATGCTGCGCGTCTACGGCTATTACGACGGGCAGGTCATCCGCTCGGTCAGCGGCACGCTGCCGGGCGAAGCAGCCACCGAGGGAGAGCGGGCCGAGGTGCGGTTCGACCTGATCCCCGGGCCCCGCTACCGCTTCGGCGCGATCGACCTCGGCCAGTTGCCGACCGCGATCGACGGACCGGCGCTGCGCAGCGCGTTCGAGATCGCCGCGGGCGATCCGATGTCGAGCGATGCAATCGTCGCCGAGCAGTTCGACCTCGACCGAGCGCTGGGCGAGATGGGCTATCCGTTCGCCACGATCGACGCGCCCGAACTGCTCGTCGACCACGCGCGCACCGAGGGCGACCTGACGATGAAGGTCGCGCCGGGCGGCAAGTTCGCCTTCGGCGAGGTGGTCTCGAACCTGCCCGACTTCCTGTCGGGGCGGCACCTTGCGAGCATCGCGCGGTTCGAGCCGGGCGATATCTACCAGCGCAGCCTCGAATACGATCTGCGCCGGGCGATCATCTCGACCGGGCTGGTCTCGTCCGTGACGGTGACCCCGCGCAAGGTCGCCGATCCGGCGGGCGACCAGCCGGGCACGGTGGCGCTCGATGTCGAGATGACCAAGGCCAAGCTGCGGACCTGGGCCGGGGCGATCGGCTACGGCACCGGCGAAGGCTTCCGCGTCGAGGGAAGCTGGGAGCATCGCAACCTGTTCCCGCCGGAGGGCATGCTTCGCGTGCGCGGCATCGCCGGCACCCAGCAGCAGCTCGCCGGGGTGACGTTCCGCAAAAACAACTTCCGCGGCCGCGACAAGGTGCTGACGCTCGACGCGTTCGCCTCGACCATCTCGAGCGACGCCTACGACGCGCGCACCGTCTCGCTGATCGGCACCTACGAGCGGCTCTCCACATTGCTGTTCCAGAAGCCGTTCGGCTGGAGCGTCGGGCTCGAGGCGGTCGCCACCGGCGAGCGGCCGCAACCGATCGCCGGCGTGGTGCAGCCGCGCCAGACCTTCTTCGTCGGCGCGATCCCCCTGTACGGGCTGCTCGACACCACCGACAGCCTGCTCGACCCGACCAAGGGCTTCCGTCTCGGCGCGCGGCTGTCGCCCGAAGTCTCGCGCACCAACCGGATGCAGAGCTTCTATCTGCGCAGCCAGCTCGACGCGTCGTATTACCAGCGGGTCACCGAGCGGGTGGTGGTTGCCGGCCGGGTCCGTTTCGGAGCAATCCCCGGAGCCGAGCTGGCCAATATCGCGCCGTCGCGCCGGCTGTATTCGGGTGGCGGCGGGTCGGTGCGCGGCTACGGCTACCAGGCGATCGGGCCGCGCGACGCCGCGGGCCTGCCGACCGGGGGCCGCTCGCTGCTCGAGGGCGCGATCGAGGCGCGCATCGGCACGAAGTACTTCGACGGCGCGCTGTCGGTCGTCCCCTTCGTCGATGCCGGGACGGTGAGCCAGGACGTGCTGCCCGACTTCGAGACCGTGCGCATCGGCGCGGGCGTGGGCGTGCGCTACAACACCGGGTTCGGCCCGCTGCGGCTCGACGTGGCCACTCCGGTCAATCCGGGACCCAATGACAGCCGCATCGCAGTCTACGTATCGCTGGGCCAGGCGTTCTGATGGCCGACGACGCGCTGCTCGAGAGCACCCCGGACCCGGCCGGTTCGCCGCCGCGCCGGCGATCCCATCGCGCGCGCCGGGCCGGCAAGTGGGTGCTCGGCGTGCTGGGCGGGCTGGTGCTGTTGCTGGTCGCGGCGCTGGCGCTGCTCAACAGCCCGATCGGCCAGCGCTGGGTGGTCGATCAGATCGCCCAGGTCGCCCCGGCATCGGGCCTGAAGGTCGAGATCGGGCGGATCGACGGCAACCTCTACGGCCGCGCGCGGCTGCACGACGTCACCCTGTCGGACCCGAAGGGGCGGTTCCTCACCGTGCCCCTGGTCGAGCTCGACTGGCGGCCGACGAGCTGGTTCACCCGGGGGCTCGACGTGCGCGAGCTGACCACGCATCGCGGCACGCTCTACCGCCTGCCCGAGCTCAATCCCGGCGATCCCGACGCGCCGCTGTTGCCCAACTTCGATATCCGCATCGACAAGCTGGCGATCCGCGATCTGATCATCGCCAAGGGGCTCGCCGGCCCCGAGGCGCACAAGGCCAACCTGCTGGCCAAGGCCGACATCCGCGACGGCCGCGTGCTGGTGCGCGCCGACGGTCGGCTCGGCCGGTTCGACCGGCTGCACGCGCTGGTCGACGCCGAGCCCGACGGCGACAGGTTCGACCTCGAGCTCGACTACCTCGCGCCCAAGGGCGGGGTGATCGCCGGGCTTGCCGGGGCCGACGCGGGCTTCCGCGCACAGGTGTTCGGCGACGGCACCTGGAGCGCATGGCGCGGCGGGGGCTATGTCACCCGCGACGGTGCGAATTTCGCCGCCTTCCGCATGGTCAATCAGGCGGGCCGCTACACCGTCGTCGGTCAGGCGCGGCCGCAGGCGTCGATGGCGGCAGGCCTGCTGCGCGATGCGGTCGGCTCGCTGGTCTCGTACAAGGCGGTCGGCACGCTGGCCGACAGCGTCCTTCAAGGCTCGCTGCAGCTGGTCGGGCGCGGTGTCGCCGGTTCGGCGCGCGGCGCGCTCGACCTGGGCGAGAATGCGGCCGAGGGTCTCGTGATCGATGCGCGCATCAGGAACCCCGAGTTGCTCGGACCCGGCACCCGCATCGAGGGGGCGCGCGTGGGAGCCACGATCGACGGAGCGTTCCGCGATCTCACGATCGACCACCGGCTGCGGGTGGCGCGGTTCGTCACCGGCACCACCCAGATCGCAGGACTGACTCAGCAGGGCACCGCCACCTACGACGGAGTGCGCTGGGTGTTGCCGGTCTCGGCGAAGGTGGCCCGCGTGGTGACCGGGGTGGCCCAGGTCGATCCCCGCCTCGTCAACGGCTCGGCCACCGGACGGGTGGTCTATCAGGGGACCCGGCTGACCTCCGACGCACTGGCCATCGCGTTCCCCAACGCCAGCGCGCGGCTCGCGTTGGCGGGCGACACGGCGAGCGGCAACTATCGTATCACCGGCCCGGTCACCGCCAACGGGCTCGCGCTCGAGAACGTGGGCACGGTCAATGGCGGGGCGACCATCGCGGCGACGTTCGGCGCCGCGCCGTGGACGCTGTCGGCCGATTTCCGCGGGCGCATCCCGCGAGTGACCAACGCGACGCTCGCCAACCTTGCGGGCCCTGCGATCGCCTTCAGCGGGGGGATTACCACCGGCGGTGCGCGCCCGCTCGACTTCCGCGGGGTGCGGGTGGACGCGGCCAAGCTCGATCTCGTGCTCGACGGGATGATCCGGCCGGGCCGCACCAGCGTGGCGGGGCGCGGGCGGCATGTCGATTACGGGCCGTTCACGGTCGAAGGCGCCTACACCGCGCGCGGGCCAGAGGCCGTGCTGGTGTTCGCCGACCCGCTGCCGGCCGCCGGGCTCCGGAACGTGCGCGTCGCCATCGCACCGATCAAGGACGGCTTTGCGATCGAGACGCGCGGCCAGTCGATGCTCGGGCCGTTCGAGGGCACGATCGACCTGTTCGCCCCGCCGAGGGGGGCGACCCGGCTGGTGATCCGCAAGCTCGATGTGTGGAAGACCTCGGTCAGCGGCGAACTCACCCTCGGCACCGGCGCCCTCGCGGGGACGCTGGCGCTCGCCGGCGGCGGCCTCGACGGGACGATCGCGCTCAGTCCGCGCGGCGGGGGCCAGGCGTTCGACGTCAAGCTCGTCGCGCGGCAGGCGACCTTCGCCGGCGAGACGCCGCTGTCGATCGGCCGCGCCGATATCGATGTCAGCGGTCTGCTGGTCGAAGGCCGCAGCACGATCGGCGGCAGCGTGTTCGCGCAAGGGATCACGTACGGCAGGCTGTTCGTCGGGCGGCTCGCTGCGCGCGCCGATCTCGAGAACGGCAGCGGCACCTTCACTGCCTCGATCGCCGGACGGCGGGGCGGCCGGTTCGCGCTCCAGCTCAACGGACAGGTGGCGCCGAGCCGCATCGCGGTCGCCGCGCGCGGCGAGTTCGCCGGGCGAGCGATCACCATGCCCCGCCGCGCGGTGCTGCTGAAGCAGCGCGACGGCGGCTGGCTGCTCGAGCCGACCCAGGTCAACTTCGCCGGCGGGGCGATCATCGGCTCGGGCGAGTTCGGCGGCGGACGCACCGCGGCGCGGGTGCAGCTCGCCGACATGCCGCTGTCGGTGGTCGACATCTTCACCGAGCTCGGGCTCGGCGGGAAAATCTCCGGCGTCGCCGAGTACGCGAGCGGCGCGGGCGGAGTGCCGACCGGCGAGGCCCGGGTGAAGGTCGTCGGGCTGACCCGTTCGGGCCTCGTGCTGACCTCGCGCCCGATGGACCTCGCGCTCGTCCTGCGCCTCACCCCCGACAGACTGGAGACCCGCGCGGTGATCGACGAGGGCGGCCAGTGGCGGGGCCGGCTGCAGGGCCGCATCGCCGGGCTGCCGCGTACGGGCGCGCTGTTCGACCGGTTGCGCGCCGGGGATCTGTTCGCGCAGCTGCGCTACAACGGCCCGGCCGACGCGCTGTGGCGGCTGGCGGCGATCGATGCGTTCGACCTCACCGGACCGCTGGCGGTCGCCGCCGACGTGACGGGCACGCTCGCCACCCCCACGGTGCGCGGGTCGCTCGCCAGCAACAGCCTGCGCTTGCGCTCGAGCCTGTCGGGCACCGATCTCACCAACGTGCGCGCTCGCGGGACGTTCTCGGGCTCGCGGCTGCGGCTGACCAGCTTCCGCGGGACGACGCCGAACGGCGGCGCGGTCAGCGGCAGCGGCAGCGTGGTGCTCGAGGACCTCGGCGTGCGCGGGCCGCAGCTCGACATCCGGGTCGCCGCGAGGAACGCGCGGCTGCTCGATGCCAACGGGCTGAGCGCGACGGTAACGGGCCCGATGCGGATCGTCTCCGACGGGATCGGCGGGACGATCGCCGGACGGCTCCTGGTCGATCGGGCAAGCTGGCGGCTCGGGACGGCGGCGGCCGACCAGCAGCTGCCGCAGATCAAGACCCGCGAGATCAACCTGCCTTACGACGTCGCTCCGCGCGCGGCGGCGACGCAGCCGTGGCGCTACCTGATCGACGCGCGCGCGCCCAGCCGCGTCGATGTCGACGGCATGGGCCTCGAGAGCGAGTGGGCGGCCGACGTGCTGATCCGCGGCACCACCGACAACCCGCGCATCGGCGGCGAGGCGCGGGTGATCCGCGGCGATTACTCGTTCGCCGGCACCCGCTTCGAGCTCACCCGCGGGATCATCCGCTTCGACGAGACCGTGCCGATCGATCCGCGGATCGACATCGTCGCCGAGACCGAGAAGGAAGGGCTCGACGTGACGGTGAAGGTCCAGGGCAGCGCGCTGCAGCCCGAGATCACCTTCTCCTCCAGCCCCGGCCTGCCCGAAGAGGAGATCCTCGCCCGTCTGCTGTTCGGCGGCTCGATTACCGAGCTGTCGGCGACCGACATCCTTCAGCTCGGCTCGGCGGTCGCCTCGCTGCGCGGCGGCGGGGGGATGGACCCGATCAACCGCCTGCGCACGGCGATCGGGCTCGACCGGCTGCGCATCGTCAGCGCCGACCCCGCGCTCGGGCGGGGCACCGGCATTGCGGTGGGCAAGAACATCGGCCGCCGGCTCTACGTCGAGATCATTACCGACGGGCGCGGCTACAGCGCCACCGAGGCGGAGTTCCGCATCACCAGCTGGCTGTCGATCCTCGGCAGCATCTCGACCATCGGACGCGAATCGCTCGTGGTCGAGGCGAGCAAGGATTATTGAACCAGGGTGCCTACCCCGCGGGGCGCGGCGCGGCGTCCACCTGCTTGATGAGCCCGTCGAGCGGCAGCACCACCCCGTTGCTGGCGACCAGCGCCTCGCCGTCGATCTTCGCCTTCGCGCCTCCGGCGCCGGTGACCGTCAGCGTATCGCCTTCGGCCGCGAAGGTGACCGTGCCGTCGGCGAGGTCGGTGACGGTGACCGGTCCCTTCTTCGCGGCGATCGCCTGGCGGATCGCCTCGGGGGTAAGGTGGCCCGGAAGAATATGTCCGCGCAGAATCGCGACGAGCTCGGCCCGCCGCGCCGGATCATTGAGCGCCGGCGTGCTCTCGCCGAGCCGGGCGAAGGCCTCGTCGTCGGGCGCGAGCACGGTGTAGCTGCCCGGGCCGTCGAACACGCCCGCCAGCCCCGCTTCGGACAGCGCGCCCGAGACCGTCGTCAGCCCGGGGGCATCGCCGATCGCGGCGGCGAGCGTGCGTCCGCTCACCTCGGCGGAGGAGGCCGCCCCCTCCGCCTCGTCGCGACCCTCGCCGCATCCGGCGAGCGGCGTCGCCGCGGCCAGCAATGCCGCGCTCGCCAGGATTCGCATGCCGCTCATGCGCGCCTCCATCAGGCGAGCAGCTCGATCACCGCGGTGATCAGCTGGGTGGCAGGGTCGACCTCGTAAACGTAGCCGTCGGCGTAGCGGTATTGCGCGTCGTCGGTGTCGTAATACTGCTCCTGATAGCCATACGGCACGTTGTAGACGTCGTAGCCGGTCGGCAGCGGCTGGCCGACCGCGAACCGATCCCCGGTGAGCAGTGCGGCGATCGATTCGATCACCCCACTGGAGGGGTCGACCCGGTAGAGCACGTCGTCGGCATAGCGGTAGCTGTCGACCGGGCCGAGGTTGTAATAGTCGCGGTAATACTGTGGGACCGGATAAGGCTCGTACGCGGCGGGCCAGGGGTTGCCGATCGACAGCGCTCCGCCGAGCAGCGGGATGTAGCCGAGAAGCGAGTTGTTCGCGCCGAGTCGGTAGAGATAGCCGTCGTCGTAAACATAGCGCCCCTCGTCGAGCCGGTCGAAGCCCCACCAGCGCGGCTGGTAGGCAGCGTCGCGCCAGTCGCCGTCACGCTTCTTGGCGAGGCCGGGCGGAAGGCAGCCGGTGTTCTTCTTGGCGAGGCCCGGAGGGCACCCGTCGATCAGGCCGTATCGCCGGTTGCCCTCCTCGAACCAGTCGGTGCGCACGATCCGGCCGGTATCGTCGCGGAAGCGGGCGTCGCGCTCGCCGCGCGCCTCGCGCACCGGACGATCGCCGCGTTCGGCCCGACGTTCCGCAGCACGCTCGACGGCGCGCTCGGCACGCTCGACCTGGCGAATTTCGGCGCGCTTTGCGTCGCCGCGCCGTTCCGCAACGCGCTCCGCCGCTCGTTCGACCTTGGTCTCGGACCCGCGCTCGGCGCGCTTCTCGCCGCCGCGCTCCGCTTTGCCGCGGCCCCGATCTTCCGCGGGCCCCCTGTCCGGTTTGCCGGCCTCTGGTTTGCCGGCGTCGGGCTTGCCGCCGCCATGCCCCATCGCGGCGTGATCGGGGCCGCCCTTGCCGCCCCCGCCGCCTTTGCCACCCGGCTCGGCGACCGCACCGGTCGCGGCGAGGGCGATCGCGGCCGCGCCGATCAGAAACTTGCGCATGATGAATCTCCTTTGCGAAAGGGTGAACCCCTCCTGCCCGCGGTCGGTTCCATGAATGACGCGCGATATACTGCTGTTTGTTTATTTGCCGGCGTAGAGCCGCGCCTCTGCCACCCGCCGCCGCGTAAGCCCCGCGAGCACGCGTCCGCCCGCACGGTTCCAGCGCGCGAACTCACGCACCGCACCCGCAAAGTCGCCCGCCACATGGCGGCGGGTGAGCGTCGCGCGGGCGATCGCGCCGGTGTTGTAGTGGAAGCTGACCAGCGCATCGAACTGGCTCTGCGTGGTCGGCGCATCGCCCAGCGCGCGGGCGACGTCGGCCGCGTGGCGCGCGACGTCGGTCGCCAGCCGCGCGTCGCATTCGGCCCGGGTCCACACCGTCTCCGGGCCGATCCCGGGGCCGGTCGCACCCCAGCCGATGGTCCATGGCGCGCCCCCGGTGCCGGGGTCGGGGTAAGCTTCGACGAGGCCGTCGGGGCGCAGCCTGGCGAGGCCCTCGAACGCGCGGATAAGGCCCAGTCCGCGTTGGCTGGCGGCGAGTTCGGCGGGCCGGGGGCCGGGCAGGTTGACAC
>JBHWTG010000277.1:0-11731 GCA_043427735.1 Tsuneonella sp.
GCACTCGAGATCGCCCCCACGGCGACCAGGAGCAGGACGGCGTTGGCCAGCGCCGCCAGGATCGAGCTCCTGCCATAGCCGTAGCTGCGCCGCAGGCTCGGCCCCTGGCGCGACAGCCAGGCGGCACCCCAGGCGAGCGCCAGGCCCAGCACGTCGCCGAGATTGTGGCCGGCGTCGGCGAGCAGCGCCATCGAGCCCGACAGAAACCCCGCCGCCGCCTCGACCGCGACGAACGCGAGGTTGAGCGCCACCCCGATGGCGAACGCCGGGCCGTGGTCGGTTGGGGCATGGCGGTGCCGGTGTTCGTGCGGATGCCCCTGGCCCATCGGATCACTCGTAAACGCAGGCGTCGAGCCCGTCACGCCGGACCACGCCGATGCGCGCGGCGATCGTGTTGCCGTAACGCCGGGTGAAGCCCGACGGGCTGACCACCGAACGCTTCTTCGGCGCGGGCAAAGCGGCCGCCATGCGCGCGGCCTCGATGCGGGTCAGGTGATCGGCCGAATGGCGGAAATAACGCAGCGCGCCTTCCTCCGCGCCGTACGTGCCGATGCCGGTTTCGGCGACGTTGAGATAGACCTCCATGATCCGCCGCTTGGTCCACAGCTTTTCGATCAGGAAGGTGAACCACGCCTCCAGCCCTTTGCGGAAGTATCCGCCTCCCTGCCACAGGAACACGTTCTTGGCGGTCTGCTGGCTGATCGTCGAGCCGCCGCGGATCCGCCCGCCCTGCAGGTTGCGCCGCGCCGCCTGCTCGATTGCCTCGCGGTCGAACCCCTCGTGCTGGCAGAACTTGCCGTCCTCGGCCGCGATCACCGCGGCGACGAGGTTGCGGTCGATGCTTGAGAGCGGCTCCCAGTTCCGCCTGAAGCCGTTCTCGTCCAGCAGCATCGTCGCGGTCACCGGCACGGGCACGAAGCGGAACAGCAGCACCAGCGCCAGGCTCAAGGCGATGAAGCCGACGATCAGCCTGGCGAGGAACTTGGCGGCCCACAGCATCGCGCGCGTGCTAGGGCCCAGACCCATGAGTGGCAATGGCCGGGATCGCCTGCCCTCTGCGGGCGACCGCGAAGCGGCGGACGGATTTCGGCCCAGGGCGGCGTCGCTCGTCGGACACGATGCGCTGCATCGCTTACCTCCTCGCTCCTGGCCCTGAACCGAAATCCGTTCCGTCACGGCCGTTGCCACTCATGGGTCTGGGCCCCAGGCGCGCGAGCCACCGGTTCAACCCGCGGTGAAGATTGCCGCGACGACCGCGATCCGGTCGACCGCGCGATAGGCCGGCTTGGCGAGCTCCTCGCCGAAGACGTCGGGGTCGAGCTCGAAGTAGCGCAAGTCGCATCCCCGCTCGCGCCCCAGATCCGCCAGCGCCGCGCCGAGCGCGTCGCGCCCCTCGACGATCGCCGAGCCGGTGTAGAGGATCATCCGCCCCCCGGGGTTGAGCCGCGATAGCGCTTCACGCGCCATGTCGAGCGACAGCTCGCCGCCGATCATCCCGCCACCGTCGCGATAGGCGCGCGCGCCGTCGTCGGCCATGTAGGGCGGATTGGCGAGGATCAGGTCGAAATGCTCGTCGATCGGCTCGAGCGCCGGCCCGAGCGCGGTCTCGAGCGCGATCCCTGCCTGCGCCGCGTTGAGCCGGGCCAAATCCAGTGCGCGGGGGTTGATGTCGGTGCCGACGATGCGCGCCTGCGGGCAGAAGCCCGCCGCGGTCAAGGCGCCGACGCCGGCGCCGGTGCCGATGTCGGCGACGCTGCCGACCCAGCCGCAACGGCCGTGCAGCTCGTCGGCGATCAGCCGCGCGAAGCGATAGCTGTCGGGCCCGAAAAACACCGCGTCCTCGTCGAGCGTGGGGTAGCCCGAATGGAGGTAGAGCCGACCGCCGAGCGAGGACACGCGCACGCGCGCGCGCGCCATGCCCTCCGGAACCTCGGCCAGCGCGCCAGCTCGATCGAGCAGGGCTTCGACCTCCGGATCGATACTGCCCGGGATGAACGGCAGGTTCCACCCGAGCGCGCCGGCCAGGTCGCGCGCCGGGGTCCGCTCGGGCCGGCCGATCACGCGCGCATGGGTGAGCGGGGTGGGCGTGACGAACGCGTATGCGCGCCTTGCCAGCACCGCCAGCAGCTCGCCCAGCGGTCCGCCAGCCTGATCGATACCGCCCATGTGCGTTCAGCCCCCCTTGCGATAGCCCGATGCGCCGCAGCAGATCGTATAGCGGCCGAGCGGGATTCCCCACGGCCCCAGCGCGGTCGCGGTGACCAGCACATCGGCGGCTTCGGGAATCGCCGGGCTCCCCTCGCCGCTCCCCGGCACGGTGCGCCAGTCGCTGAAGCGCCACTGTTGCACAAGCACCAGATCGAGAAATTGCTGCACCGGATTGTTCCTCGCCCATGCGAGGGTCTGCCGCGCCTCAACGCGATAGCGGTGCGCGAGCACGGTATCGGGCAGGGCGTCGGGGAGCGGGATCAGCCGCGGCCAGAATGCCGACAGCACGATGGCGGCGAGCGCCCATCGCCGCCACGCAATGGCCCCCCGAGGTATCGGGTCAGCCCGCGGCGGGGGCGGGGAGCAGCCGCTCGGTCGCGATCCGCTGCATCGCCTTCTGCAGCTTCTCGAACGCGCGCACCTCGATCTGGCGGATGCGCTCGCGGCTGACGTCGTACTGCTGCGACAGCTCTTCGAGCGTCTGCGGGTCGTCGGTCAGCCGCCGCTCGGTGAGAATGTGCTTCTCGCGCTCGTTGAGGCTATCCATCGCCTGGACCAGCATCTCGTGCCGCAGCGCGGCCTCCTGCGCCTCGGCGGTGGTCTCGTCCTGCAGCGGGCGGTCGTCCTTCAGCCAGTCCTGCCATTCGCCCGAGCCTTCCTCGGCCCCGCGCATCGAGACGTTGAGCGAGCCGTCGCCGCCCATCATCATGCGCCGGTTCATGTTGACCACTTCCTGCTCGGGCACGCCGAGGTCGGTCGCGATCTTGGTCACGTCTTCAGGATGGAGGTCGGCGTCCTCGTAGGCCTCGAGCTCCTTCTTCATCCGCCGCAGGTTGAAGAACAGCTTCTTCTGCGCCGCGGTAGTGCCCATCTTGACGAGCGACCACGAGCGCAGGATGAATTCCTGGATCGAGGCCTTGATCCACCACATCGCATAAGTCGCCAGCCGGAACCCGCGATCGGGCTCGAACTTCTTGACGCCCTGCATCAGCCCGACGTTGCCTTCGGAGATGAGGTCGCTGACCGGCAGGCCATAACCGCGGTAGCCCATGGCGATCTTGGCGACCAGCCGCAGGTGGCTGGTCACCAGCTGCGCCGCCGCTTCGGGATCCTCGTGCTCCTGATAGCGCTTGGCGAGCATGTATTCCTGCTCGGGCGTCAGAATCGGGAATTTCTTGATCTCGGCGAGATAGCGGTTGAGGCTCTGCTCGCCGCTGAGCGCCGGGACCGTTACCTTCTTCGAATTGCTCACTTTACCCTGACCTTTCGTGCGTCGCCCTCAGCCTGGGACCCCGAATGGGCATCCTTGTCGCCCGGGCACGCTGCATCGCATATAACGCGCGAGCGCTGCGGATTGCAGTGCATTTCGTCGATTTCAATCAGCGATCCGGTCGATTAGTTCCGCCATATCGGCGGGAAGTTCGGCGGTGAAGCCGAGCCGTTCGCCACCGATCGGATGAACGAAGCCGAGGCTCGCCGCGTGCAGCGCCTGGCGGCGGAATCCGAGCTCGCCAAGCACCGGGCGCAGCGGCGCCGGATCGCGTCCGTACACCGGATCGCCCAATAGCGGATGACCAATTGACGCGAGGTGAACCCGGACCTGGTGGGTCCGCCCGGTCTCGAGCCGGCACTCGACGAGCGCGGCGTGGCGCAGGGGGCGAAGGGTGCGGTAGCGGGTCACCGCATGCTTGCCTCGTGCCGCTCCGCCGGGCAGCACCGCCATCTTCTTGCGGTTCGCATCCGACCGGCCCAGCCGCGCGGCGATCGTGCCGTCGGCGGGGCGGGGCCGACCGGCGGACAGCGCCAGATAGGCCCGCTCGATCGAATGATCGGCGAACTGGCGCGCCAGCCCCTCGTGCGCCGCGTCGCTCTTGGCGACCACCAGCAGGCCGGAGGTGTCCTTGTCGATCCGGTGGACGATTCCCGGGCGCAGCGTGCCGTTGATGCCCGACAGCCGGGTTTGTCCGTCCTGGGCACAATGGTGGAGCAGCGCGTTGACCAGCGTCCCGTCGAGATTGCCCGCCGCGGGATGGACCACCAGGCCCGCTGGCTTGTTGACGACGATGAGGTGCGCATCCTCGAACACGATGTCGAGCGGAATGTCCTGCGCCTGCGTGTCGAGCGGTGCGGGCGGGGGAAGGGCGATGCTGAACGGCTCCCCGCCGGCGGCTTTGCCCGAGCCGCTGGCGGCTGGCCGTCCGGCGACCATCACCGCCCCTTGCCCGATCAGCGCCTTGACCCGTTCGCGCGACAGTCCGCTCGCCTCGGCCAGCACCTTGTCGAGGCGGCCGGGGCCCGGCAGCGCGCCGCTGATGATTTCGCCGTCCCTCATGCTAGGGAGATGGGCGATGGCGGTGGAAGTCTCAAGCGCGCTGATCGAACGGCTGCGTGCACTGGCTGCGGCGGCCCACCCGCTCGAGGCGTGCGGCTTGCTGCTGGGCCGGGGAGACCGCATCGAGACGGTCAGGCCGTGCGCCAATGTCCATCCCACGCCTGCCACCCATTTCGAGATCGATCCGGTGGCGCTGGTCGAGGCGCACCGGGCCGCGCGCGCCGGGGGCGCGGGGGTGATCGGTTACTGGCACTCGCATCCTGCCGGTCCGCCCGAGCCAAGCGCCACCGACCGCGCGATGGCCGCCGGGGACGGCAAGGTGTGGGCGATCGTGACCGCGGGCGCGGTCGGCTGGTGGCGAGACGCGCCCGGCGGTTTCGAACCGCTTTCCTACACGCGGTCCGCTCGCTAGGGATGCACGGGTGGAGCCTTCGCGCGGTCGCGACCGCCGAACGCGCGAAGGCCTCGCCGGGTGGCGCACCGGACCGTCGACGCCCGGCTTTGGTGAATACTTCGTGTAACCTTTCAGGATTTCCCACCTCCCCATGGATGCTTCCGATTCGCTCGATCTCGCCGCGATGCTCTGCTCGCGGCTGTGCCACGATCTGCTTTCGCCGATCGGTGCGCTGACCAACGGGCTGGAGCTGCTCGCCGACGAGCGCGACCCGGAGATGCGGCAGCGCTGCTTCGAGCTGCTCGAGCAAAGCGCCAAGACCAGTACCGACAAGCTGAAGTTCTTCCGTCTGGCGTTCGGCGCCGCGGGCGGCTTCGGGGAGAGCGTGCCGGTTGACGAGGCGCGCCGGGTGACCGAGGCCCTGGTGAGCGATGCCAGGCGGGTCGAGCTCAGCTGGGGGTTGACGGTCGACCGGCTGCCGAAGGGGGCCGTCAAGGTGCTGCTCAATTTCGCGCAGATCGGGCTTGACGCGCTGGTGCGTGGCGGCACGCTCGAGATCGGCGCGGAAAGCCGGACCAGCGACCATACGGGACGGGCGAGCGAGATCGTCGTGCGGGCCGCCGGGCCGCGGATCGCGTTCGACGAGACCATCGGCCGGGCGCTCGAGAACCGCCTCGAGGCGGGCGAGCTGTCGAGCCGCACCGCCGCGGCGCACATGCTCGCGTTGCTCGCGCGGCAGGCGGGCGGGGGGTTGCAGTATATGCTGTCGGATCAGGCGCTGGTGCTCGGCGCGGTGCTGCCCGAGGGCTAGACCTTGGACGAGCTCGTCCATCGCCGGGTGCCCTCGCCCAACTGGGATGAGCGGGCGCTGCCGATTTCGATGGTCGTGCTGCACTACACCGAAATGCGCAGCGCCGAAGAGGCGCTGGCCCGGTTGACCGACCCGGCGGCCAAAGTCAGCGCGCATTACCTGATCAGCGAGGCCGGCGAGGTCGTGCAGCTGGTCGAGGAGGACAAGCGGGCGTGGCACGCCGGAGTCAGCTACTGGCGCGGGCATCCCGACGTGAACTCGGCGAGCATCGGCATCGAGCTCGATCATCCCGGTCACGCGCTGGGCTACCGCGAGTTCGCGGAAGCGCAGTTCGAGGCGCTCGTGCCGCTGCTCGCCCGGATCGTGCGGCGGCACGGCATACCGCGGGCCAACGTGGTCGGGCACTCCGATGTCGCCCCGGCGCGCAAGATCGATCCGGGCGAGCTGTTCCCGTGGGACCGCCTGGCCGAATACAAGCTGTGCCTGCCGCGCCCCGACAAGCTCGAGGCGGGCGACCCGTTCGACAACGACGCTGCGTTCTACCTCGCGCTCGAGCGGTTCGGCTACGACATCACCGACGGGCGCAAGGCGGTCGAGGCGTTCCAGCGGCGCTGGCGGCCGGAAAAGATCGACGGCGAGATCGACGGGCAGGTGCGCGCGATCCTGTTCCGCCTGCTCTTGGATCGCGACCAGGGACGCGCTAGATAGGGAGCGCCAGGGGGCCGGGCAGCCGCGTCCTTGGACAAGCTCAGGATGAGCGGGTCCGAGGTCGAGGAAAGTCCGGGCTCCACGAAACAAGGGTGGCGGGTAACGCCCGCCGGCCCCGGACCTGGTCCGGGGTCAGGGACAGTGCCACAGAAAGAAAACCGCCCCGGGTTCCACTCGGGGTAAGGCTGAAAGGGTGCGGTAAGAGCGCACCGGGGCGCCGGTAACGGCGCTCGCACGGCAAACCCCACCCGGAGCAAGGCCAAATAGGGGCCTCGTGCGCCGGACCAGGTCCGGGGCAGGAGCGTTTCGCTCCGAGAGGTCCGGGTTGGCTGCTGGAGCCTTGCGGCGACGCAAGGCCGAGATGAATGGCTGCCCCCGTGCGCCGGTCCGCCCAAGGAAACGAGGGCGGATACCGCGCGCGGGACAGAACCCGGCTTACAGGCCCCCTGGCGCATCTCTCTTACCGGTTTCGCTCTCGACATTGCGCCGCGCCGAGGCAAAAGCGGTTTCAAATGATACCCGAGGAGAGAGAATCATGATCCGGAAAGCCCTGCTGTTGTCGGCCGCGATGATCGTTGCCCCGGTCGCGGCCCCGGCGATGGCCGAAGAAGGCATGTGGACCATCGACGGTTTCCCCGCCGCGAAGATGCGCGCGGAGTACGGCTGGGCGCCCGACCAGGCGTGGCTCGACAAAGTGCGCGACGGGGCGGTGCGGCTGACCGGCGGCTGCTCGGCGAGCTTCGTGTCGCCCAACGGGCTGATCCTCACCAACCAGCACTGCGTTGCCAGCTGCCTGTTCGACAATTCGACCGACGCGGAGGATTACCTCGCGCGCGGCTTCACCGCCGACCGCCGCGAATCCGAGCTCAAGTGCCCCGGCCAGCAGGCCGAAGTGGTCACCAGCATCACCGACGTGACGGGGCAGGTGAAGGGTGCGTTCGGCACGCTGACCGGCGAGGCGCTGACGAAGGCGCGCGACGCCAGGATCGCCGAGATCGAGAAGGCGGGTTGCACCGACACCGCGACCACCCGCTGCCAGGTCGTCACGCTGTTCGGCGGGGGGCAGTACAAGCTCTACACCTACCGCAAGTATTCCGACGTGCGGCTCGCCTGGGCGCCGGAGGCACGGGCCTCGACCTTCGGCGGCGATCCGGACAATTTCAACTTCCCGCGCTATGCGATGGATGCGAGCTTCCTGCGCGCCTACGAAAACGGCAAGCCGGTCTCGAGCCCCCGGTTTTTGAAGTGGAACCCGCGCCCGCCCAAGGAAGGCGAGGCGACTTTCGTCGTCGGCAACCCGGGCTCCACCAGCCGCTTGTGGACCAGCAGCCAGCTCGCGTTTCAGCGCGAGGTGGCGCTGCCGATCACGCTGGCGACGATGTCGGAGCTGCGCGGGCGGCTGATCCGGGCGATGCAGGAAAGCCCGCAGAAGGAGCGAGAGGGCAACGACACGCTGAACGGGGTCGAGAACAGCCTCAAGGTGTTCATCGGCCGCACCAAGGCGCTGGGCGACCCGGCGTTCACCGGCAAGCTCGCTGCGGCCGAGGCCGACCTCAAGGCCAGGAGCGCGGGCAACGCGGCGATCGGCGATCCGTGGACCAGCGTCGACGCTGCCGTCAGCGCCTATCGCTCGCTCTACCTGCCGGCGCGCTTCACCCAGCCCTCGAGCGACCTTTACGGCTACGCGCAGACCCTGGTGTTCGCCGCGCAGGAGCGCGCCAAGCCCAACAGCGAGCGGTTGCCCGGCTACACCGACAGCAGCCTGCCTTTGACCGAGAAGCGCTTGCTCGACCAGCGGCCGATCTATCCCTGGCTCGACCAGCTCACGCTCGAGTGGAGCCTGTCGAAGGCGCGCGAGTATCTCGGCGCCGACGATCCGGACACCAAGCTGCTACTCGGCAAGGCCAGCCCCGAAGGCCTCGCGCAGTCGCTGGTCTCGGGCACCAAGCTCGCCGACCCGGCAGTGCGCAAGGCGTTGTGGGACGGCGGAATGAAGGCGGTCAGGGAATCGGACGATCCGATGATCGTCTATGCCCTGCGCCTGGCCGATCGCCAACGCGAGCTCAAGAAGCAGGTCGACGCGGCCTACACCGGCCCGCTCGCGCTCGCCGGAGCCAAGCTCGCCGACGCGCGGTTCGCGGCCTACGGCGACAGCGTCTATCCCGACGCGACCTTCACCCTGCGGATCAGTTACGGCAAGGTGGCCGGGTGGACCGAGCGCGGTAACGCGGTCCCCTATCAGACCACGCTCGGGGGCACGTTCGACCGGGCGACGGGCAACGAACCTTACGACCTGCCGAGCGCGTTCGTCGCCAACAAGGCCAGGATCGACCCGCGCACGACATACAACTTCGTGACCACCAACGACATCATCGGCGGCAACTCGGGCTCGCCGGTGATCGACCGCGCGGGCACCGTGATCGGCGCCGCGTTCGACGGCAACATCCATTCCCTGGGCGGCAACTACGGCTACGACGGCACGCTCAACCGGACGGTCGCGGTCTCCGCCGACGCGGTCCAGGAAGCGCTCGAGAAGATTTATCCGGCGCCCGCGCTGGTGAAGGAACTCGCCGCGAAGAAGTAGCGGCTGGCAGGCTCAGTCGTCGGGACCGCGAACCTCGACGACGACGCCTGCGCCGGTTTCGGCGGTCTGCAGGTAGCGGCGCTCGGTGCCCTCGAGCACGAGCGCGGTGAGCCGCCCCGTGCGATAGGCGCCGGTGTCGATCCCGATCCGGTTGGCGCGCGCGTCGACTGCATCGGTGATCGTGTGCCCGTGCACCACCATGTGCGGGTGCGGCGCCGCGTGCTCGAGGAACGGCTCGCGGATCCAGCGCAGGTGATGGCGCTCTTGCTGGTCGATCGGCACGCCGGGCGCGATCCCCGCGTGGACGAACAGATAGTCGCCCGCCACTAGGTGATCGCGCGCCGCGGACAGGAACGCGAGATGCGCGGCCGGCACCGCCGCCCGCATCAATTCCTGAAGCTCTTCGTAGCTGGCCTGGTCGTAGTCCTCGCGCGGCACGCCGTAGCTCAGCACCGTCTGGCGCCCGCCGTGGCGCAGGAAATGCCGCAGGACCCCGGTGTCCTCGAACGACTGGAGGAACATTTCCTCGTGGTTGCCGGCGAGCAGGACCACCTCCCGCGCCTGCTGCCAGCGCATCGCGCGCTCGACCACGCCCGCGCTGTCCGGGCCGCGGTCGACCAGATCGCCCAGCAGGACGATGGTGGTCCGGGCCGGCCCCCGCGCGCGATCGTCGCGCTCGACAGCCTCGATCAGCGCTTCGAACAGGTCGCGCCTGCCGTGGACGTCGCCGATCACGTAATAGCGCGAACGCTCCGGCACGGCATGCCCGGATTGCGCTACCGGGCGCTTGAACAACTGGCGCAGCGAAGCGAGCATGAACTGCAAGCCATCCATCGGGGGAAAGGGGAGCGGCAGATAGTCCTTTGGGCGCGGAGCGGCAACTGCCGCCTCGCCGGCGCGGCGCTGATGCACGAATTCAACACCTCGTGAGCGTTCCCTCGCGCGAGGGACGTTTTTTCTTGTGCGTCGCAGCATTGCGCGGCACACCGCGCGGGCATCCGCCGCATGGCAATCCGCAGCGAACGACGGTTCCTCGGCGTATGCGCAGGTGGGACGAAGGCACAAACCAAGGAGTTTGCCATGCTTGCGTCCATTCGCGGCCTCGCTGCCGCAACCGTACTCGCCACAGGTTCGCTCGTGTCGCCTGCGTTCGCGCAGGACGCCGATGATAGTTCGAGCGTCACCATAAGCGGCAACGTCGCGCTGGTGTCCGACTATCGCTTTCGCGGGGTGTCGCTTTCGGGCGGAGATCCCGCGATCCAGGGCGGGGTCACGGTCGCTCACGATAGCGGGTTTTATATCGGCACCTGGGCCAGCTCGATCGACGATTTCGGGACCGACTTCTATGGCGATGTCGAAGTCGATCTGTTCGGCGGCTGGAGCGGCGATGTCAGCGAAGGGATCGGGCTCGACGTCGGCCTGCTCTACTACGCCTATCCGTCGAACGCCAACGGGATCGATGCCGAGTTCTTCGAGCCGTACGTCACCCTGACCGGCACGCTCGGCCCGGTCACCGCCAAGGTCGGCGCAAACTACGCGTGGGACCAGTCAGCAATCGCCGACGACAGCCTTTATATCCGAACCGACCTCAGCACCGGCCTTCCCAATACCCCGCTGACGCTGAACGCGCATCTCGGCTACACCGATGGTGCGTTCTCATTCGATCCCGACGGCGAATCGTTCGACTGGTCGGTCGGCGCGAGCGCCACGGTGCTCGGCAGCCTGACGTTGGGCGTGTCGTACGTCGGGGTCGAAGCACCCACGGTCGACGGCATCACCGACGACGCAGTGGTGTTTTCGCTCGGCGCCAGCTTCTGACGACCGGCGCGGGGCGGGGCGGCTGCCCGCCCCGCCTGCGGCTCGGCCGATCAATGACGAAACCGGCCGGGACCCGGACCCTTTCGTGCGGCGGGCGGCGCAAGCTTCGCCCTTTGCGGCCGCCTTGCTCGTTTGGTAGGGCGCAGCTCCCCTGCATCTACGGACGACGCCCGATGGTGAAGTACCTGCACACGATGATCCGGGTGGCCGACCCGGCGGCCACCACCGCGTTCTTCGAGCTGATTGGCCTCGAGGAGGTCCGGCGCTTCGACAACGAGGCCGGGCGCTTCACGCTGATCTTCCTCGCGGCGCCCGGGCAGGCGGGCCTCGCCGAGATCGAACTGACCTACAATTGGCCACCCGCGGACGGCGGCTCTGCCGAGCAATATGCCGGCGGGCGCAATTTCGGCCACCTCGCCTATCGAGTGGACGACATCTACGCGGTCTGCCAGCGTTTGATGGACGCCGGGCACACGATCCACCGGCCGCCGCGCGACGGACACATGGCGTTCGTCAAATCGCCCGACGGCATCTCGGTCGAGTTGCTGCAGGAGGGGCATTTGCCCCTGCAGGAGCCCTGGGCGAGCATGGCGAATATCGGGACCTGGTGATCACGTGCGTGCTGTGCGCGGCGCGAACCGGAGGACCAGGTAGCCCAGCACCAGCGACCCCAGCGTACCCAAGAGAACGCCGATCTTCGCCTGGTCGAACAGCACCGCCTCGCTTTCGAACGCCAACGTGGCGATGAACAGGCTCATGGTGAATCCGATACCGGCGAGGATCGACACCCCCCATATCTGCAGCCAGGTGGTCCCGCGCGGCCGGTCGGCGACCCCCCCCCGAACGCCCGCCGCGACGGCAGCAAAGATGCCGGCC
>JBHWTG010000278.1:0-3779 GCA_043427735.1 Tsuneonella sp.
CTCTCGGCGGTGATGAGCGCGAAGCCGGTGCCGGCGCGCGGTCCGTTGTCGTCGGCGAGCGTGACGATGTCGTCGACGCGCGGCTGCAGCGCGAACGCCACGACCACGGCGAGCATCGCCGAGCCGATGGGCGCCGAGCGACGCGCGAGCAGGAGCACACCACCGAGGAGGAGCGCCCCACCGAAGATGGTCGTCTGCGCGAGCGATGCGGTGTCGTCGAGCAGCGCGAACGCCTGCGCCCGCCCGCCCGGCACCTCGAAGGCGAATATCGGCCCGGTGCCATTGGGCATCTGGTTCACGGCGAGCGCGTGGCGCGGGTGGCTCGGCAACCCCGGGTGGAGCATGCGCGCGACCCGCGGCTCGATGAACCGGCCGAGCTCGAGCGCCGCCGCGCTTTGCGCCCGGGCGCGCAGGTCGAGCGTCTCGAGCCCCTTGAGCACCACCCAGGCGTTGAACGGTGAGAGGTTCGGCCCGGTGTTGCGCTGGAACGGCAGCAGGCGCTCGTCGATGAACTCGGCGCTGGCGCAGACCGCGCCGGCGAGGACGCGGCCCTGCCCGTCCATCAGCTTGGTCGCGCTGTAGGCGACCACGTCGGCGCCGAACTCCATCGGCCGCTGGAGCGCGGGGCTGGCGAAGGCGTTGTCGACCACGGTGACGATCCCGTGCGCGCGGGCGAGGTCGCTGACGAAGCGCATGTCGACCACGTCGAGCGTCGGGTTGGCCGGGGTCTCGTAGAAGAACACCCGCGTGTTCGGGCGGATCGCGGCTTCCCATGCGGCGTCGAGGGCGCTGTCGATCACGGTGGTCTCGATGCCGAACCGGGGCAGCAGGTGATCGACCAGCCAGCGGCACGAGCCGAACGCCGCGCGCGCGGCGACGACATGGTCCCCTGCCGAAAGCTGACACAGCAGCGCGGCGGTCATCGCCGCCATCCCGCTCGCCTGGACGCGGCACGCCTCGGCCCCTTCCATCAGCGCGATCCGCTCCTCGAGCATCGCAACGGTGGGGTTCTGCAGCCGCGAGTAGGTCATCCCCTCGGCCTCGCCCGCGAAGCGCTCGGCGACGGTCTGCGCGTCGTCGTATGTGTACCCTGAGGTGAGGAACAGCGCCTCGCTGGTCTCGCCGTGCGCGCTGCGCCACGTGCCGCCGCGCACCGCGCGGGTGGCGGGGCCCCAGCGGGCGGTCGCGGCGCGGTCCATGCCGGTGGTCTTTTTCATCGCGGCGCTGCTCCTAGGATCGCGCCCCCGGCTTGCGCAAACAAAAAGGCCTGCGGTTGCCACAAGCCCTTCGCGCAAACGAAAAGCGGGGCCGAAACGGCCCCGCTCCGCATTCTATTTCAGACGGCCCTACGGGCTCTTCGGATCGTCGTCGAGCAGGAGGATGGCGCCGATCACCAGCGCGATCACCGCGATGATCCACAGGAAGCTGCGGCCAAGCTCGTTCTCTTCGGCGGACGGCGCGGCCGCCCGTTCGACCGGAGCCGCCTGAACGGCCGCGGGCGCCGCAGCAAGCGGGGCTGCCGCGAGAGCGGCGGCAAGAACTCGGAGTTTCATCTCACAAAACCTTTCGAAAATGTTGCCGATGCGCCCGACATTTCCTCCCACGAATCCGCTTCCATTCGGCCTCGTGACCCGGCTTCCACCGGGTGACGCGTTTCTACAATCAAATTCATCGTCCGCAAGTCTTTCTCTGCCTGGTTGGCAAGGCTACCAGCCGGCGCGTGAACGCGCCCTCCGGCCACTCCCGCGACCCCGCCCGCTGGTGCGCGGCCATCGCGCTCGCGTTCTTCGCCCTGTGCCTCGTCCGCCTCGAAATCCCCAGCAAACCGTACTTCGACGAGATCCATTACCTCCCCGCGGCGCGCGCGCTGCTCGAGGGCGAGGGCTGGCTCAACCGCGAGCATCCGATGCTCGCCAAGACGCTGATCGCCGCGGGAATCGCGCTCGTCGGTGACACCCCGTGGGGCTGGCGGCTGCCGAGCGCGCTGGCGGGCGCGCTGGCGCTCCATGCAAGCATGCGCGCGCTGTGGTTCGCCTCGCTGCGGCGATTCGCCGTCATCGCCTATGGCCTGCTGCTGGCGAGCGGTTTTTTCCTGTTTGTCCACGCGCGCATCGCGATGCTCGACGGGTTCATGATCGCAGCGCTGGCGGTCGCCTTCTGGCATTGCGCCGCGGCGGTGCGCGAGCCCGAACGCGGCCGCCGATGCCTGGCGATAGCGGGCGTCGCCCTCGGCCTCGCGCTCGGGGCGAAGTGGAATGCGGCCGCGCTCGCCCCGCTGCCGGGCCTCGCCTTCCTTGCGGTACGGCTGCGCGCCAAGGGCCTCGCCGGCCTGATCGGCCGTCGCGGCCCGCCGGTGCCGGGGATCCGCCTCGGCGAAGCCGCGGTGTGGCTCGGGATCGTGCCGCTCGCGGTCTATGCGCTGACGTTCGCGCCGGCCTACCTCGTCGCCCCCGCCGACGCCGCCCAGCGCGGGTTCTTCGGCATCCACGAGATGATGCTGCGGATGCAGGAAAGCGTGGTCAAGCCGCACCCCTATCAGAGCGTGTGGACCCAGTGGCTGACGAACGCGCGGGCGATCTGGTATCTCTACGAGCCGGTCGACGGCGCGCAGCGCGGGGTGCTGTTGATCGGCAACCCGCTGACGATGCTCGCCGGGCTGCCCGCGCTCGCCTGGTGCGCGTGGGTGGGGCTGCGGCAGCGGCGGATGGACGCGCTGGCGGTGGTGGCGGTCTACACCGCCAGCCTCGGCATGTGGATCGTCGCCAACAAGCCGATCCAGTTCTACTATCACTACTTCGCACCCAGCATGGCGCTGCTCGCCGCGCTGGCGCTGGCGCTCGACGAGCTGCGGCGGCGCGGCTGGCTGATCGCGGCGTGGGGCACGCTGGCCGGATCGCTGGCGCTGTTCGCGTGGTTCTACCCGATCCTCTCGAGCGCTCCGCTGGTGGGCGAACGGGCGTTCGAGCGCTGGATGTGGCTCGACGGCTGGCGCTAGCTCAGAACCGCCCCCAGACGAAGCGGCTCGACAGCGCGTAGTTCCACACCGAGCCGATGACGATCCCGGCGAGCGCGGCGAGCACCCAGTGCACCCCCCGGCCATAGAGCAACGTGGCGGTGGCGACGTTGGCCAGCGCGCCGACCGAGCAGGTCAGGCAGAACCCGGCCCAGCCCCTGGCCCACGCCGCTGGCGTGCGCAGCCGCCGGTCGCGGTAAGTCAACCGGTTGTTGAGCCAGAAGTTGAACGTCATCGCGGCGAATGTGGCGGCGATCGTCGCCAGCGCGAAACCTTCCCCCGCGACGCGGTAGAGCGCGGCGAGGACCGCCATGTGCACCGCCACGCCGACCGCGCCCACGGTGCCGAACAGCGCGAACCGGCTGGGGACGATGCGGCCGAAGCTGCGGTCGTAAAGCCCGACCAGGAACTCGAACGCGATCGCCGTGTCGAGCTTGCTCTCGCCGCTGCGGCGCTCGGCGAACGCGAGGGGAAACTCCCTAACCCTGAGCGGGGGGTCGGCAGTCGCCAGCAGATCGAGCAGGATCTTGAAGCCGATGCCCGAAAGCCGCGGGGCGGCCGCGCGTAGCCGTTCGGCGCGGAGCAGGAAATAGCCGCTCATCGGATCGGTCAGCTCGACCCCGGTGACCTTGCGGGCGAGGCGGTTGGCGAGGCGGCTGCCCTTCTCCCGGCGCTCGCTCGCCAGCCCCGCCGCGCTGCCGCCGGCGGCGAAGCGGCTGGCGACCGCGATATCGCACGCGCCGCTGCCGACCGCATCGCGCAAGTC
>JBHWTG010000279.1:0-7693 GCA_043427735.1 Tsuneonella sp.
AGTCTCAGCGCGCCCGCTGGCGGCTGCGCTGGACTTCGCGGCCGATCAGCGCGCCGGCCGCGGCGCCGATGATCGTGCCGGTGGCCCGTTCGCCGCGGGTGTCGATCGCCCGGCCAACGAGCGCCCCGGCGGCGCCGCCGACTAGCAGGCCCACGGTGCCGTTGGAGCGCTTGCAGTAGTAGCGGCCGTCCTGTCCCTGCCAGTACTGGACGCCGTTCTCCACCTGGTGCGAGTGGCGGTAGCCGGTGTTGTGCGCCATTGCCGGGGCGGCTGGAACGGCCAGGCTGGCGGATGCGGCGGCAGCGATAAGGAGCTTGTTCACGGGGTTTTCCTTTCCCTCTTGATGGTACGAAAGAGCGACGTTCGAGCTGCGCTTCGGGTCCACAACCCCAGATGAACGCTTCGTTGGACTCCCGATTCCGCGACGAGCGGCGCCGCGGGAGCGACGAATCGTTCCAACATTCGTCAGCGGCAGCTCATCGATTTCTGCACCTCGCGGCCGAGAAGCGCACCTGCGGCTGCCCCCAGAATGGTCCCGGTCATCCGCTCCCCCCGCGTGTCGATCGCCCGCCCGGCGAGCGCGCCGGCGGCGCCGCCCACGATCAGGCCGGTGGTGCCATTCGAGCGGCGGCAATAATAACGGCCGTCGTCGCCCTGCCAGTAGCGGATGCCGTTGTCCGAGGTGTAGTGGCGCGGCTGGTACTGGTGGTAGCGGTTATATGCCTTGGCCCGCTTGCCGTGTGCGGGCGCCCAGTGCGGCGGGTCGGCCAGCGCCGGGGTGGCGACGGGCAGTGCGAGGCCGGCGGCAGCGACGGCGAGGAGGGCCTTTTTCATCGTGAAAATCCTTTTGCCGCGTGGAATGTGAACAGCTCGCCTGCGCCCGCTCGACCAAACCCCTGCTGAACGGCTCGGTCGGCCGGCGGTCAGGATGGCTTGCGAAGTGTGAGCGCGTGCCAGTCGCGCACCACGCCGTCGGCACCGCTGCCGCGATAGGTCTCGGTCTCGACAATATCGAACCCTGCCGCGCGATAGGCACGCGCCAGCCAGGCCTCGTCGGGGAAGTTGTGCAGCCGCCCGAGCGGGTCGCGGCCCTCGCCGTCGCCCAGCTTGAAGTTGGCAAAGTGCCAACCGCCCGCGCGCAAGGCGCGGTGCACGCGCGCAAGCACATCTCGAAAGTCGTCTCGGGCCACATGGATCAGGCAGGCGTGGGCCCAGATCGCGTCGTAGACCTGCGTGGCCGCAAGCTCGTCGAAGCGCATCTGGCGGGCAGGCACCCCGTGCTCGCGGGAGAGGGCGACCATGGCTGCGGTGGCGTCGGTCGCGTCGACGGCAAAGCCGCGCGCGGCCATATGCGAAGCATCCTGCCCCGCGCCGCACCCGAGCTCGAGTATATGGGCGCCGGGGGTCAGTCGGCCCAGGAAAGGAGAGAGATGGCGGTTTGCCGATCCGCAGACCTTGCTGACGTAGCGCGGTGCCTGGTCCTGATACCAGGCGAGCGTCGCCGGGTCGCTCACGCTGCCGCCGCAGCCTCGCGGTCGAGCTGGGCACGACTCTTCTTCTCCGCGGCTGTCTTCAGCTGGCCGCACGCCGCATCGATATCGCGTCCGCGCGGAGTGCGCACGGGGGCGCTGATTCCCCCTTCGAATACGATCTCGGAGAAGCGCCGTACGCGCTCGGGGGTCGAGCACTCGTAGGGTGCGCCGGGCCAGGGGTTGAAGGGGATCAGGTTGACCTTGGCGGGCAGCTTGTATTGCTTGATCAGGCGGACGAGCTCGCGCGCGTCCGCGTCGCTGTCGTTCTTGCCCTTGAGCATCACGTACTCGAACGTGATCCGCCGCGCGTTCGACGCGCCGGGGTAGGCGGCGCAGGCCGCGAGCAGTTCCTCGATGCCGTACTTCCTGTTGAGTGGGACGATCTCGTCGCGGATGTCCTTGGTCACCGCGTGCAGCGAGACCGCCAGGTTGACCCCGATCTCCTCTCCGCACCGGTCCATCATCGGCACGACGCCGCTGGTCGACAGGGTGATTCGGCGCTTGCTGAGCGCGAGCCCGTCGCCGTCCATTACCAGGCGAAGCGCATCGCGCACGTTGTCGAAGTTATACAGCGGCTCGCCCATGCCCATCATCACGATGTTGGTCAGCAGCCGGCCGTCGGACGAGTAGTGCCCCGCGTCCTCGTCATCCTCGAGCCCAGCCATCGAACCTTTGGGCCATTCGCCGAGCGCGTCGCGGGCGAGCATCACCTGGCCGACGATTTCGCCAGGGGTCAGGTTGCGCACGAGCTGCATCGTGCCCGTGTGGCAGAAACGGCAGTTGAGCGTGCAGCCGACCTGGCTCGACACGCACAAAGTGCCGCGGTCGGCGTCGGGGATGAACACCATCTCGAAATCGTGCCCGTCGGCGGTGCGCAGCAGCCATTTGCGCGTTCCGTCGGCCGAGTGCTGTGCCTCGATCACCTCGGGCCGCCCGATCACGAAGCGTGCCGCCAGCCAGGGCCGCATCGCCTTGGCGATATCGGTCATCGCCTCGAAGTCGGTGATCCCGCGGTGATACAGCCAATGAAAGACCTGCTTGGCGCGCAGCCTGGCTGCTTTGGGGTCGAGGCCGGCCGCCGTGAACAACTCCGTGATCGCAGGGCGGGACAGGCCCATGAGATCGACCCGCCCATCGGCGCGCGGAATGACCTCGCGGCTCACGGGCACGGGATCGATCACTCCGGGGATCGGCATCAGTGGGGTGTCGGCCATGCTCCCGATATAAGGAGCCCAAGCGCTGGGCGAAAGCGCATCCTCTTGGAACTATGTTGCGCTGGGGCAACACATTGTTGTTGTATCAGGTTCATGAAACAGACCGCCGCCGGCTCCGTTGAGGGGGTCCAGACCGGGCATCGACCCGGCTGGAACGTAAACGGAGTACCCAACATGAATACCAAGATCGCCATGCTCGCCGCCGCCTCCCTGGCTGCGATGGCAACGCCCGCCGTGGCTCAGACGGCGAACGAAATTCCCTTCAGCGGCGTGCGCGTCGGCGGCGAGGTCGGCTACGACCACATCCGCTCGGGCAGCACCGAAGACGTCGACAACACCCGTGACCTCAAGCAGTCGATCGACGGCGTGACCTACGGCGTCGTCGCTGGCTACGACGCGCCCGTCGGCGAGACGCTGCGCCTCGGGGCCGAGGCCTCGTTCTCGGGCAGCACCGCGGGCCGCGACTTCGACAACGAGCGCCCGACGGTGTTCAACCTCGGCAACGTCAAGGCCAACCAGGAGATCTACGTCGGCGGCCGCGTCGGCGTGGTCACCAATCCGACCACGATGCTCTACGCCAAGGCCGGCTACACCAACCAGCGCTACTCGGTGACGGGCAGCAACGGCACGGTGACGCTCGACCAGAAGCTCGACACCGATGGCTGGCGCGTGGGCGCGGGCGCCGAGTTCGCCGTGGGCCGCAACGCCTACATCGGCGCGGAATACCGCTACTCCAACTACGGCGAGGGCGAGGTCGACTTCGCAGGGCGCACGCCCGACAGCAGCCGATTCAACCTCGACAACGACCGGCACCAGGTCGTTGCGACCGCGGGTTTCCGGTTCTGATCGGAAGCTCGATAACAAACGGAAAGGGCGGGGCTGCGGCTCCGCCCTTTTCGCATCAACGCGGTACGCGCGCGCAACCGATGCTCGCCGCGTCGAGCGCGGTGGCGGCGCCCGCGAGGCTGTAGCGGTCGGTGAACCGCCGCCCGCGCGCGTCGGTCGCCGATATGCTCAGCGAACTGGCCGTGCGCATCGCGGCGACGATCGCCGCGTCCATCGCCTTGTCCTGCGCCCAGGCATCGCCTCCGCCGCCGGTGAGCGCGAACCGCCGGCCGCCCACTGCCAGGGTCATCGCGGGAGTCGCCGCCAGCTTTCTCGACAGCCGGAAATGGACCTGCCCGCGCACCCCGCGCCGCGGCCAGGTGCCGACGCTGGCGAACGGGCGATATTCGCGCGTCGCTCGGCTCGGCTCGGGGATGGCGATGGCGTAGCAGCGCCCGGCTCCGGGATCGCGGAACGCGCCCCACCGCTCGAACACGCCGAGGCTGTCTTTCGCCGCCAGCGGCGTTGCGGCGAGCACCCCCGCCAGCGCGGCCAGCCTAAGCGTAGGCAATCGCCAGCACCTCCCACTCGCGCTCGCCCCCGGGCAGGCGAACGGTGCGCGTGTCGCCCACCGCGGCTCCGCGCAGCGCGCGGGCCAGCGGCGACGACCAGCCGATGCGGTCGGCTCCGGCATCCTGCTCGTCGTCGCCGACGAGGGTGACCGTGCGACGCTCGTCGTCTTCGTCGGCGAGCGTGACGGTGGCGCCGAAGAACACCCGGCTCTGATCGGGCTGCTCGGCCGGATCCACCACCCGCGCCGCCTTCATCCGCCGCACAAGGTGCGCCAGTTCGCGGTCGATCTCGCGCATGCGCTTGCGGCCGTAGAGATAGTCGCCGTTCTCGCTGCGGTCGCCGTTGCCCGCGGCCCAGCTGACGATCTCGACGATCGCCGGTCGCTCGGTGCCCAGCAGACGGTCATAGCGCGCCTTCAGCGCCGACATGCCGGCAGCGGTGATCGGGTTGGACTGGGTCACGCCGGTCGACCTAGCGCGGCAGGCTCGGTTTGCTCAACCCGGCGTGCGCTTGCCGATGAACTGGCTGACTCCCTTGGGCGGGGCGCCATAGCGGATGCGCTCCGGGTGGAGCGCCTCGTAGACGACCGCGTTCTCGATCACCCGCGCGACATAGTTTCGCGTCTCGAAGATCGGGATTTCCTCGATCCACCGCAGCCAGTCGACCGCGCCCGTGCGCGGGTCGCCGTTGGCGCGCAGCCACTTGTTCACGTTGCCCGCGCCCGCGTTGTAGGCCGCGACGGCCAGCGGGTAGCTGCCGCCGTAGTAGTCCATCATGCGTGCGAAATAGCCATCGCCGAGCCGGATATTGTACTGCGGGTCGGCGGTCAGGTTATAGCTCATGTAGGTCATGCCCATCTTGCCCGCCTGCTCCTGCGCGGTGCCGGGCATCAGCTGCATCACCCCGCGCGCGCCCGCGTGGCTCACGCGGTTACGGTCGAACTCGCTTTCCTGTCGGGCAATCGCGTGGACCATCGTGTAGTCCGCGCCCGCGGGGGTGGGCACCACCGGAAAGCCCACCTCGGTAAAGCCGGCCACGTCCTTTTCAGGGGCCACCCGGCCGATCACCACCGCAAGCTCGGGCAAGGCGAGCTCATCGGCAAGATCGGCGGCGAGCTTCAATTCGGCGGCGTCCTTCGCCTGCTCGGCGAGGGCAACGAAGAAATAGCGGCGCGTGCGCCAGTCGGTGCCGTTGCGCGCCGTGGCGCGGATCGCCTGCGCGAGCGGGCTGGCGGCGAACGCTGCCGCCTGCTGCGGCGTGGGGTTGGGGCGCGAGGCCGGCTTCAACGGCGGAAGCGGCCGCCCGAGCCGCTCGAGCGCGAGTTGGCCGTAGAAATACTCCGGGTACCTCGCGGCCATCTCGAAATAGCGGGTCGCCTCGGCCGTGTTGCCCGCGCGCGCCGCTGCGTGGCCGGCCCAGTAGAAGCCCTTCGAACGGGTCTGCGGGGTGCGCGCGGCGTTCCCGTAGCGCCAGAACAGCGGCGCCGCGAGCGCGCCGTCGCCCATCGACCACAGCGCCTTGGTGCCGCCATGCCACATCAGCGAGGTGTAGTCGTCGCGCAGCTTGAAGCCGAGGCCGGATATGTCGGTGCCCGGAGCGAACAGATCGTCGACCTTGCCGGCGATGGCGGCGGCGGTGGCCGCGCTCGCGCCGCGCGCCTGCACGAGCATTTCGGTAATCATCGCGGTGGGATCGTGCGGCGGGCGGGCGAAGGTGGCGCGAGTGGCGAGAAGTTGCTGCCCGCGCGAGCCTTCGCCGTTGCGGCGGTAGAGTCGGGCCATGTTGAACACGAACGCGGGGTCGGCGTAAAGCTCTGCGGGCACCGACAGCCCGATCGCGGTCGGCTGGTTGCCCTGCAGCACGGCGAGCTGCGCCATGTGCTTCTCGCGGTTGCCGACGCTACCCGCGTTGAGCAGCCGAGCCGCGGCCTCGGCATCGCCTTGCCACAGCAGCGCGCGCATCCGCTCCTCGTGGTCCGCGGCAGTGAATGTGGACCCGTACAGCCCCTGAAGATAGGCCTCGGCCGTGCTGCTCATCTCGCCGCCCCGCCAGGCCGCGCGGGCAACCTCGCGCGCGTCTGGCCGGCCGAGCGTGGCCAGTGCCATCGCGTGCCGGGCGCGCGCGCCGTTCGACAGCGGCGGAAACCGCTCGAAGTAGGCCGCGACCTGCTGCGGCGTGGTGGCGAGATCGCGCTCGAGCGCGCGTTCGGCATAGGCGCGGATGAGCTCCATCCGCGGATAGGTCGGATACGCGAGCGCGAAGCCTGCGTAGTCGGCGAACGCCATCCGGTCGCTGGCGGTGAGCTGCTGCCAGCGCGAGACGGCGGACAGCGTCTGGCTCGGCTGCATCGCCACCATCTGCGCGCGGCCATCGGGCTGATACGCTTGCGCGGCCAGCGGGGCGGAGCCGAGAACCGAGGCCGAGAGAAATACAAAACGAAGCGGCGTCAGATGATTAGCAAGCATGCTGGACATTCTGGCCACCGGCTCCTTATCACGCGATGAATGCGATTTTGCCCCGGACGCGAGCGGCACCCCGTCCCCGCGCACCTATGGGCCAAGCGAAAGCGACACGGCAATGTTCTCCGGCTCGATTCCCGCCTTGGTGACTCCTTTTCACGACGGATCGTTCGACGAGCGCGCATTTCGCCGCCTGGTCGACTGGCAGATCGAGCAGGGCTCGCAGGCGCTGGTGCCCTGCGGCACCACCGGCGAGGCCTCGACGCTGTCGAATGCGGAGCACCACCGGGTGATCGAGGTGTGCGTCGAGCAGGCGGCGGGGCGGGTGCCGGTGATCGCCGGATGCGGCAGCAACGACACGATGAACGCCCGGCTGCACATGAACTTCAGCCGCAAGACCGGGGCGGCGGCGGGGCTGTGCGTCGCGCCCTACTACAACCGCCCGAGCCAGGCCGGGCTGATCGCGCATTTCAGCTTCCTTGCCGAAAGCAGCAGCCTGCCGATCGTCCTCTACAACGTGCCCGGCCGCACGGTGACCGACATCCTGCCCGAAACGGTGTGCGAACTCGCCCAGCGCTTTCCCGGGAAGATCATCGGCATCAAGGACGCAAGCGGTGACCTCAGCCGGGTGACGGATCATCGCATGGGCATCGGCACGGAATTCTGCCAGCTTTCGGGCGACGACGAGCTCTGGCTGCCGCATTCGGCCGCGGGCGGGGTGGGGTGCATTTCGGTCACCGCCAACGTCGCGCCCGCGCTGTGCGCCGAGTTTCACGCGGCGATCGCCGCCAACGACCTTGCCCGGGCGCGCGAACTCAACGACCGGCTTTATCCGCTCCACTACGCGATGTTCGAGGACGCGAGCCCCGGCCCGGTCAAGTACGCGCTGAGCCGTCTGTTCCCCGACATCAGCCCGGCGGTCCGGCTGCCGCTGGTCGAGTGCAGCGAGGAGGCGAAAAAGGCCGTCGATGCGGCGCTCGAGCACGCCGGGCTGATCTAGCTCCGGTCCGTCCGCTCGTCGCCCGCCTCGGTGCCCTGGGCCACGTGGTCGGCGGCCCACGCGCCGCGGTCGCCCATCGGCCGTTCAGCA
>JBHWTG010000280.1:0-10102 GCA_043427735.1 Tsuneonella sp.
GTGTCTCTTCCGATCTTTTGTACGGAAGCAGAACGATGACCATAGAGCAGACCCTAGATCCGGTGTCGCCAGTGCCTTTGCCCCGCTCGGGCAAGCTGGCTGCGATTGTCGATGACAAGGCCATGCTGCGCGCCGCGCGCGATCTGACCAAGGATATCGCTGATGCCCGGCCGGCGATCTACTGGGCCGATATGCTCGGCTCGGCGCTGGTCGGTTATGCAGCGCTGGCAGGGGCGATCCTGACCGACAGCACGGGGCTGGCGATTGCGCTGGGGCTGGTTTCCGCGCTGACGCTGTACCGGGCGCTGCTGTTCATTCATGAGCTGACGCATATCCACCGCGATGCCTTGCCCGGGTTCCGCCTCGGCTGGAATCTGGCGGTGGGTATCCCGATGCTGATGCCATCGTTCATGTATGAAGGGGTGCACACGCTCCATCACAAGCGCACGCAATATGGCACGGCGGAAGATCCGGAATATCTCCCGCTGGCGCTGATGAAGCCGTGGAGCCTGCCGCTGTTCGTGCTGATCGCCTTGCTCGCGCCGGTTGGGCTGGCGATCCGGTTCGGCGTGCTCGCGCCGCTCGGCCTGCTGTTCCCGAAGCTGCGGCGGATGAACTGGGAGCGGTTCTCGACGCTGGCGATCAACCCGGACTTTCGCCGCCGGCCGGCCGACCCGAAAGACAAGCGGCGTTTCGTGCTGCTCGAGGCCGGCGCGGCGCTGTGGGCCATCGCGCTTATCGCCGCGGTCGTGCTGGTCGGCTGGCGCCCGCTGCTGGTGGCGCTGGCGGTGCTGTCGGCGGTGGCGGTGCTCAACCAGCTGCGCACGCTGGTGGCGCATCTGTGGGAGAACGGGGGCGAGCCGATGAGCGTGACCGCGCAGTACCTCGACACGGTCAACGTGCCGCCTCCGGGTATCCTCGCCGAGCTGTGGGCGCCGGTCGGGCTGCGCTATCACGCGCTGCATCATCTGCTGCCGTCGCTGCCGTATCACTCGTTGCCCGAGGCGCATCGGCGGCTCGCCGCGCACGAGCATGCGCAGGCGACTTACAGCCGCGCGCACTACCGGGGCATGGGTCCGCTCGTGGGGCGGATTGCCGGCAGCACGATGCGGCCGCTGCGCGTTCCCAAGCCCGACAGCGCGCACGAGAAAGGGGCCGCCTCGCTGGAGACGGCCCCGATCGGGTCCTCCGGCCGCGGTTAACCGCGGCGGGGACGTGACAGCCCGGTTACTGGGGCGTCGCAGTCGTGGTCGGCGTGGCCATCGCACCGCCGCTGGTGGTCGTGGTGCCGGTGGTCGTGCCGCCGGTGGTGGTGCCGCCCGTGGTGGTGCCGGTGGTCGTGCCGCCGGTGGTGGTCCCGGCGGCTGCGCCGGTGTCGGTCGCCATCGGGTCGGTCGCCATGCCGGTGTCGGCCGGCATCGGCTCGGTCATCGTGGTGTCGGCCGTGTCGGTCGCGGTGGCGTCTTCGGGAGTGCTGTCGGCGCACGCGGCCAGGGCGAGCGAGGCGGCGACAGCGGTAAAAGCAAACTTCTTCATGGGCATGAACTCCAGTCAGGGGACTCGTGAAACCGGCGACTCCTGCCAAAGTTCCGCCATAATTACTCCTCGGTGCGGATCAGCACGGTTTCCCCGATCAGCGCGAACAGCACGAACGGGGCCCACGCCGCGAGCAGCGGCGGATAGCCGCCGAAATTGCCCATCGCCAGCGCGGCGTTGTCGACCACGAAGTAGGCAAAGCCCAGCGCCATGCCGATCACCGCGCGCACGAACACCTGCCCCGAGCGGGCGAGCCCGAACGCGGCGACCGCGCCGAGCAGCGGCATCAGCACGGCCGAAAGCGGCCCGGCGAGCTTGTGCCACCACTTCGATTCCATTTCCGCGGTGCGCCGCCCGGCTTCCTTGTAATCGGCGATCGTGCGGCGCAGCTGCCAGAACGACAGCGCATCCGGGTCGGCGCCGCCCAGCGCCACCTGCCGCGGGGTGAGGCCCTCGCCGACCACGACGTCGCCGACCCTCGTGCTGCGCGCCCCCGCGACCTCGAAGCGCACCGCGTCCTCGAGCTTCCAGCCGGCGCCGGTCCAGGTCGCCCGCGGGCTGCGCAGCTGCTCGGCGATCCCGCCGCTCGGCCCGCGGCGATACCAGGTGACCCCGTCGAGCACGGTCGCCGCGCCCTCGCCGGTGACGCTCGCCGCCGCCAGAATGTCCGGCCCCTCGCTGACGTAGACGTTGGCCCGCACCCCGGAATCCCTCGGGATCGCCGCGAACTCGACCGCGTCCCACGCCTTGAGCGTCGCGGTCGCGCGGGTGACCACGCGCTCGTTGAAGGCGAAGCTCGCCGCCGCCACCACCAGCGCGGTCAGCAGCAAGGGGGCAAGCACCTGGTGGGCGCTCATCCCGGCGGCCTTCATCGCCACCACCTCGCTGTGCTGGTTGAGCCCGACGAGCGTGATGATCGTCGCCAGCAGCACCGAATACGGCAGAAACCGCGCGATAAGCTGCGGCACGCGCAGACCGGCGTACGTCCATACCTCCGCCTGGGTGTTGCCCGGGACGGCGAGGATCTTGCCGCTCGCGGTGAGCAGGTCGAGCATCAGCAGCACCAGCACCAGCATCACCAGCACCGCGAGGATGCGCACCACGAACAGCTTGGCGAGGTAAAGCGTCAGCGTCTTCGAGGGGAAGAAGTCGAACTGCATGAGAACGCGCTACTCGGCCGGGGCCAGCGCCGGCGGCGTGCCCGGTCCGCCGCGGCGGAGGAGCTTGCGCAGGCGCTTGGCTGCCTTGGTGAAACCCGTCTCGAGCGCGCCGATCGCCTGGCCTCCGGGCACGTACGCGACCCGCCAGTACATCCACACGATCAGCGCCCCGAACAGCACGAACGGGGTCCACAGCGCGAGCGTCGGGTCGACCCGGCCGAGCGTGGCGAAGTCCTCCGCATACTGGTTGATCTTGTGATAGGCGACCACCATCACGATCGCCACGAACACCCCGAGCGCGCTGGTTGAGCGCTTGGGCGGGATCGCCAGCGCCACCCCGAGCAGCGGCATCAGCAGCATCATCACCACCTCGACCAGGCGGAAGTTGAAGCTCGCCTGGCTGCCGGCCTGCTCGGCGCGGCTGTCGGCCTGGCCGCCCCAGCCGATCCGCAGCAGCTCGGGCAGGATGTATTCGCGCTGCTCGTCGCCGCGCTCGCGGAAGCGCTGGACCGCGGGGAGGTCGATCGGCAGATCGTGGCGGGTGAAGCTCAGCACGCGCGGGGTCGCCGCGCCCCCCATGTCCTGGACGATGATCCCGTCGGTCAGCCGCAGGATGATGGTATCCGGGTTGTCGCGCGTGGCGAGGAACGCGCCTTCCTTGGCCGAGATCGACAGCACCTGGCCCTTGTCGTTGGCGACGCGGGCGAAAATGCCCACCAGCCGGCGCCCTTCGTCCTCGCTGCGCTCGATGCGCAGCGCCATGCGATCCTTGAGGGTGGTGAACTCGCCCACCTTGATCGAGGCACCCAGCGCGCCCGAGCGCAGCTCGTAGTCGAGCCGTTCGTACCAGTAGCGGCTGACCGGCTGGACGTAGAACACGAGCGCGACGTTGACCGCGATCAGCACCGCGGCGATCATGTACGGCACCCGCAGCAGGCGGGTGTAACCCTGTCCGACCGCGCGCATCACGTCGAGCTCGCTCGAGGTGGCGAGCTTGCGGAAGCAGAACAGCGTGCCGAGCAGCAGCCCGAGCGGGATCGCGAGGCTGGCATATTCGGGCAGCATCGCGCCGAGCATCTTGAACACGACCCCGATCGGTCCGCCCTGCACGGCGACGAAGTCGAGCAGCCGCAGCATCTTGTCGAGCACCAGCAGCGAAGCGGCGAGCGCGAACACCCCGAGCATCGGCACGATCGTCAGCCGGAAGATGTATCGGTCGATGGCGGGGAGGAACTTGAACAAGGGCGCGGCGGTCTCTGGCGGTTCGCGCGCGCCTTAGCGACAAAAGCGGCGGCGGTCATGCTCTGTCGTAATGCTTGGGCGGCCATTCATTCCCACAGGCGCTCGACCCCGGTCGTATCGAACAAGCGCTCGTTCGAAATCAGCGGAATACCTTCGACCAGGGCCTGCGCCACGAGCATACGGTCGAACGGGTCGCGGTGGGGGAGCGAAAGAAGAGCTGCGTGATCGGCGTGGAGCGCCGAGAGCGGCAGTTCCACAAGGCCCAGCCGGCGCAGTTGGCCGGGAAGCGTTCCGGGTGGGCCCGACGGCAGTTCAAGCCTTCCGCGCGACGCCTTATACTCGAGTTCGTAGACATTCACGGCACTGTACAGCAGTTCTGCCCCGGAGGTGGCGATCGTATCGCTCACGGCTGGCGGCAATTCCGGGTCGTCGCGGAGAAACCAGTATAAGGCGTGGCTGTCGAAAAGGAGGCGCGTCAAAGCGGCTTGTCTTCCCAATGGCCCAATTCTTCGTCGGTCCACGGGTCCCAGGCGCCCGGCTGTTCCTTGGCGAGATGCTTCCAGGCGCCTGCCGCCCGAACTGGCTTGTGGTCTGCCACGGGAACCAGCTTGACCGCGGGTTGACGCCCGCGTGCGATCACGATCTCACGGCCTTCGAGCGCGGCCGCAATCAGCCGCGACAGATGCGTCTTGGCCTCGTGAACCGTGAAGGTCGTCTTGTCGGGCAGCGGATTCATCCCGCCAACTTAGCTAAGTTCGATTAGCTAAGTCAAGCCTTCTCGAGCGTGCATTGGAGCGGGTGCTGGTTCTGGCGGGCGCAGTCCATCACCTGGTTCACCTTGGTCTCGGCGACCTCGTAGGGAAACACGCCGCACACGCCGACGCCCTTCTGGTGCACGTGCAGCATCACCCGGGTGGCCTGCTCGAGATCCATGCGGAAGAAGCGCTTCAGCACCATCACCACGAATTCCATCGGCGTGTAATCGTCGTTCAGCTGCAGCACTTTGTACTGGCTCGGCTTCTTCGGCTTGGCGCGGGTCTTGGTGGCGACCCCGATCTGGTCGCCCGTATCGAGATCGTCGTCGCCGCCGGCGGCGCGGATCGGCATCGGCGGGGCGGGGCGAAGGTCGGTCATCGGGTCTGCAATATCGTATCGGCGCGGCTGGCCGCAAGATGCGCAGGCCCGGTTAAGGGCGCGCAAATGACAACGGGCCGGACGGCTGCACCGTCCGGCCCGTCACTCGTTCGCTCGGCGAGGCGCTCTTAGGCGGCCTTCGAGAACCGCTCGGCCGCGAGGCTCATGCGGGTCGACAGCGGCGCGAAGGCATCGCCCGCGAGCTTCATGCCGACTTCGGCGTTCTTCGAAGTGCGGGCGACCAGCGCGTCGAAGTTGCGGCGGGCGATTTCGCCCTGCAGCTTGAACAGCTCGGTCGGGCTCTTGACCGCGGCCATCGCCTTGAGGTCGGCGGTCAGGGTCTCGAACGCACCCTTGGCGGCCTCGACCTCGCTCCGGGCGATGTCCTGCACGCCGGCGCCGAGGATCTTGCCCGATTCGACGAGCGCCTCGACATTGCCCTTGGTGAACTCGGTCATCTCGCCGGTGTAAGCCTGCAGGCGGTCGTAGGCGGCCTTCGCGCGGGTCTGCGCTTCGGCGGCGGTCTGCTTGACGGTGGCGGTGAAATCGGTGGTGTTGGCAGTAGCCATGATACGGTCCTTCAGCGTGGAAACGGGGGTGGAGGCGACGGTCCGCGGCGACGCCGGCCTCGCGGCAGGTTTGGCGCGAACGGCGATCTTCTTCGCCGCCGGGGCCTTCTTCGCCGCGGCCTTGCTGGCGGCGGGCCTGGTCTTGCGGACGGCGGCCTTGGGGGCCTTCTTCGGCGCGGCCTTCACCTCGGCGACAGCAGCGTCGATCTTGGCGGCAGCCGGCTTGGCGGGCTCGTCGCTCTTCTTCGAGCCGACGGCATCCGAAGCGTTGGCGTAAGCCTTTTCGGCGGCGGCATCGGCCTTGGCGGATTCGGTCTTGGTTTCGGCCTGGGTAGCCATCGAAATCGCTCCTATGTTGCACTGCACAAAATAGGCACTGCAAAAGCGAAGTCAAGGGGTTTTTGTGCAGTGCAGCATGCGCGCCCGAGCCTGCCCGTTAGCTGGACCAACAAGACGCTGTCATTCCCGCGAAAGCGGGCATCCATGGCTCATCGACGAGCCCCTCACGACCGTCGTTGGCTTCGCGCGGTTTGGTTCATGGGATGACAGGAAAAAGCGGCGGTTTCAGGCTCGTTGAGAGTCTATCGCGTCATCACGTATCGGCCCGGCGCATCCTCGATCACCTGGTCGCCTTTCCCGCCGGGCGCCCGCTTGCCGGTTGCCGGAACCGTCTTGTCTCCCCGCGCTTCGAGCCAGGCGCGCCAGTGCGGCCACCAGCTCCCGGGATGCTCGGTGGCGCCGGCGACGAACTCCTCGAGGCTCGCAGCGCTGCTGTCGCCGGTCCAGTACTGGTACTTGCCCGCGTCCGGATGGTTGACCACGCCGGCGATATGCCCCGAACCCGCGAGCACGAACGTGGTGTCTCCGCGCACGTGACGGGTCATCCGCCAGACGCTCTCGGCGGGGGCGATGTGGTCCTCCTTGCCCGCCTGGATGTAGATCGGCGTCTCGATCCGGGTGAGGTCGATCGGCGTGCCGTCGGCCTCCATCGCGTCGGGGACCACCAGTTTGTTGCCGCGGTAGAGGTCGCGCAGATAGTCGCCGTGCCACTTTGCCGGCAGGTTGGTGACGTCGCCGTTCCAGTGGAGCAGGTCGAACGCCGGATAGTCCTCGCCGAGCAGGTAGTTGTTGACCACGTAGTTCCAGATCAGGTCGCGCCCGCGCAGCAGATTGAAGGTCGCGGCCATGTAGCGGCCATCGAGGTAGCCGTCCTTGGCGATGTTGCCGATCATCTCGAGCTGGCCGTCGTCGATGAAGTGCTTGAGCTCGCCCGCGCGCTCGAAATCGACCTGCGCGGTGAAGAACGTCGCGCTGGCCACTTTGTCCGCTTCACCGCGGCGGGAGAGGATCGCCAGGGTGGCCGCCAGCGTGGTCCCGGCGACGCAATAGCCGATCGCGTGCACCGCCTTAACCCCGAGCCGCTCGCGGACGACGTCGATCGCCTCGATCTGCGCGCGGATATAGTCGTCCCACACGACATCCTTCATGCTCGCGTCGGCCGATTTCCAGCTGACCACGAACACGCTGAGCCCCTGGTCCACCGCCCACTTGACGAAGCTCTTCTTCGGGGTGAGGTCGAGGATGTAGAAGCGATTGATCCACGGCGGGAAAATGATCAGCGGCGTTTCGAGCACGCGCTCGGTGGTCGGCGAATACTGGATCAACTGGTAGAGCGGCCCCTCGTGCACCACCTTGCCCGGGGTGGTGGCGATGTTTTCGCCGAGCTTGAAGGCGTCGGCGTCGGTGTGGGTGAGCTGCCCGCGCCTGAGGTCGTTGATCAGGTGCTGCATCCCCTTGACGAGGTTGGCGCCGCGGGTCTCGATTGTCCGCTGCAGCACCACCGGGTTGGTGGCGAGGAAGTTGTCGGGGCTCATTGCCTCGACCAAGGCGCGCACGGCAAAGGTGAGCTGCTGTTTCTTCTCGGGGTCGACTCCCTCGACCCGCTCGGCCGCCTCGACGAAATAGTCCGACAGCATCAGGTAGGTCTGGTGCAGCAGCACGAACGCCGGGTGGCTGCGCCAGGCGGGATCGGCGAAGCGCCTGTCCTTGCGCGGCAGCTCGGGTTCCGCATCCCCGCTGGCAAACGAGCCGGCGAGGACCCCCTGCCACAGCTTCATGCTGTCTTCGGCGAGCCTGGCCTGCGCGGCGAACCCATCCTGCCAGGCTTTGGCCAGACCCTGGCTGACCGCCATGAACTGCATCGGATCGAGCATCGCCGCGCCGCGGCTCGCTTCCTGCGCCTTTTCGCCGAGGAAATCGAGCCACATCGCCTGCAGCTTCTGCGCGGTCTCGGCCCACCCGGAAGGATCGCCCATCTCGGGCATCGTCGCTCCCGAGGGGAGGAACTGCCCCCACAGCTCGCGCATCGCCTCGCCCGGCATGCCGAACAATCCGGCGATCGGGTCGGCGGGGCGGGGATCGTCGGCCATAAGGCGGGTCCTTCGTAGCAAGGCGGTTTCAAGGGTCTTGCAAATCGCTTACAGCCAAACGCTTCGCCATGCATCCCGTGCCGAGCCCCGTGAGACCGATGACCGACGAATTCTATCGCATCAAGCGCCTGCCGCCCTACGTGATCGCCGAAGTCAACGGCATGCGGGCGGCAGCGCGCGCGGCGGGCCGCGACATCATCGATCTCGGCATGGGCAATCCGGATCTGCCCCCGCCGCGCCATGTGATCGAAAAACTGTGCGAAGTGGCGATGAAGCCGAACGCGCACGGCTACTCGCAGTCGAAGGGCATCCCCGGGCTGCGGCGCGCGCAGGCCAACTATTACGGCCGCCGCTTCGGGGTCGAGCTCGATCCCGAGAGCGAGGTGGTGGTGACGATGGGCTCGAAGGAGGGGCTCGCCAGCCTCGCCACCGCGATCACCGCGCCCGGCGACGTCGTGCTCGCGCCGAACCCGAGCTACCCGATCCACACGTTCGGCTTCATCATCGCCGGGGCGACGATCCGCAGCGTGCCGACCACGCCCGACGAGAACTATTTCGCTTCGCTCGAGCGGGCGATGGCGTTCACCGTGCCGCGGCCGAGCATCCTCGTGGTCAACTATCCGAGCAATCCCACCGCCGAAACGGTCGACCTCGCGTTCTACGAGCGGCTGATCGCGTGGGCGAAGGAGAACAGCGTCTGGGTGATTTCGGATCTCGCCTATTCCGAGCTCTATTACGACGGCAATCCCACGGTCTCGATCCTCCAGGTGCCGGGGGCGAAGGACGTCGCGGTCGAGTTCACTTCGCTCTCCAAGACCTACTCCATGGCCGGCTGGCGGATCGGCTTCGCGGTCGGCAACCGGCAGCTCATCGCCGCGATGACCCGGGTCAAGAGCTACCTCGACTACGGCGCGTTCACCCCGATCCAGGCGGCCGCGTGCGCGGCGCTGAACGGCCCGCAGGACATCGTCGAGAAGAACCGCGCGCTCTACCACAAGCGGCGCGACGTGCTGGTGGAGGTCATGGGCCGCGCCGGCTGGCAGATTCCCCCGCCGCGCGCGAGCATGTTCGCCTGGGCCCCGCTGCCGCCGGCTCTGGCGCATCTCGGCAGCCTCGAGTTCTCCAAGCAGCTGCTGCTCCACGCCGAGGTCGCGGTGGCGCCCGGGGTCGGCTACGGCGAGGACGGCGAAGGGTTCGTGCGCATCGCGCTGGTCGAGAACGAGCAGCGGCTGCGCCAGGCGGCGCGCAACGTGAAGCGCTGGTTCGCCTCGATGGGGCACAACAGCGACGCAGCCTGAGCGGCTGCCTGAGTCAGCCTTTGAGCAGCTCCGGCAAGGCTCCGGAGACGCCGCGCGCCTCGTCCATGAACCAGTGCTTCAGCGGCTCGATCCGCTGCACGCCCGCCATCCCCAGCCGGCGGACCGCGCTCGCCGCCCGGCCGGGAATGCCGAACAGCCGGGTGAGCCCGTCGGTCGCCAGCGCGACCGAGAACGCGTCGAGCCCGCGCCAGCGCTCGTAGCGCGCGAGAAGCTGCGCGTCGCCCGGCTCGAGCCCGAGCCGCATCCCCTCGGCCAGCACCTCGACCAGCGCGCCGACATCGCGCAGGCCGAGGTTCAATCCCTGGCCGGCGATCGGGTGAATGCCGTGCGCCGCGTCGCCGACCAGCGCCAGCCGATGCTCGACGATCGTCGCGGTGTGGTGGAACCCCAGCGGATACGAGCTGCGCTTGCCCGTGGCGACGATGGCGCCCAGCACGTCGCCCATGCGCTTGACGACTTCGGCCTGGAACGCCCGGTCGCCCAGTTTGAGCACGCCCGCGGCATCGCTCTCGCTCACGGTCCACACCAGCGCGCTGCGGTGCCCGCCCTCGGCGGTATCGCGCAGCGGCAGCAGCGCGAAGGGGCCCGCGGGCCAGAAAATCTCCCACGCGGTGCCCTCGTGCGGACGTTCGTGGGTCAGTTCGGCGATGATCGCGCGGTGGCGATAGTCCCAGGCGGCCACTGCAATGCTCGCAGCAGGCTGCGAGCAGTCA
>JBHWTG010000281.1:0-5978 GCA_043427735.1 Tsuneonella sp.
CCGTATCGCCTGGCGCGCGCCTGCGCTGATCGGCGCGGTCGCGATGTCCGCGCTTCTGGCAGCGCTGTGGGCGCTCGCCCCGCTGGCGGAATGGCTGCAGGCGGGCGCGCTCGCGCTGGCCGGGTCTCCCGTACTGGCGGCCGCGCTGCCGTCGTGGCGAGAGGTCATTCTGTACCTTGCGCCGACAGTCGCGGTCGGGGCGGCCTGGCGGATGCTCGCGCCGGCCGGCCGTGCTCGTGCCGCGATCGCCACGGGCGCGGTCGTGCTCGCCGTGGTCGCGCTCCACAGCGCTTTCCGCCACGCCTTTGCCGCATTGGCGGGGGAAGACTTCGTGGCTACCGCGGTCGTCCAGCGCGCGGCGTGGGAAGCGCTGCTGCTCGCCGCCGCCTGGCTCGCGTGGCGGCGAGGCTGGCGGGCGGCGGCGCTCTGGCTGGCGGCCGCCGCGCTGGCGCATTTCGCATGGTTCGCGGTTGTGTTGCACAACCCGCTGTGGAGCGCGCAGGCGATCGGTCCGCTGCCGCTCGCCAACGCTCTGCTGCCCGCCTACGCCGCCGGCTTCGCGGCGTTGCTGCTGCTCCGCCGCTGGCTGCCGGGCGATCCGCCGCACTGGCGCTGGGCGATCGATGCGGGGGCGATGGCCGCCGCCGCGCTGCTCGCGCTGTCGCTGCTGCGCCAGGCCTACGCCGGCTCGCTGCTGACCGCCGTGCCGATCGGCCAGGGCGAGGACTTGCTGCGTTCGCTCCTCGGCATCGTGCTCGCGCTCGGCTTCCTGCTGTGGGGCGCGCGCAGCGGCGAACGCAGCTGGCGGATCGGCAGCCTCGCGCTGATGCTGCTGGCGGTGCTCAAGGTGTTTCTGGTCGATGCCGCTGCCCTCGCCGGGCTGGCGCGGATCGCCTCGTTCATGGCCTTGGGCTTCAGTCTGATCGGGATCGGCTGGTTCTACACCCGCCAGCTGCGCCGCCTCCCGACAGCCGCCGCCAGCTAGTCACGCGCGCGTCACATACGCCGGGCATTCGCTTGCCGGAGCGACTGGCGGCGGGCGGGGCATGGATACGGTCAACATATTTGTCACCGATCCGGCGGCGGCCGAATGGCCGGATTTCGAGCACGACGGCCGCCGTTTCACCTTCGCCCGGCTCGCTCCGGACGGCCCGCGGCACCTGGTCGAGGGGCCCGCGTGGATGTTCGTCGACTGGGTGATGGATGCGATGGCCGGGCTCGAGATGTGCCGCCGGCTGCGCGCCGACCCGCGCACCGCCGCGGCGCACGTGACCATGGTGCTCGAGGCCGACGACCCCGAAGACCGGCGCCGCGCGCTGCGCGCGGGGGCAGACGATTACGCCATCGGGCCGCTCGACCGGCGTGCGGTCCTCGACCGGGTGCTGGCGGTGGATCCGCGCAGCCGGCGGCGGTTCACCCCCGGTCGGCTCGAGCTCGGCGCGCTGACGATCGATCTCGACGCGCTCCAGGCGCGGTGGAACGGCAAGCCGATCGTGCTGCCGCCCAACGAGTTCCGCCTGCTGCGGCTGATGGCCGAGAACGCCGACAAGGTCCTCACGCGCGAGGAGATGATCGAGGGGCTGGGCAAGCACGGCCACCCGCTCGACGCGCGCACGGTCGACGTGTGGGTCGGGCGGCTACGGCGCGCGCTCAAGGCCGCGGGCGCGGGCAACCCGCTGCGCACCGTGCGCTCGATCGGCTACGCGTTCGACACGCCGCGCTAGGCGGCTCCGGGCCGCGGCGCCCGGTTCAGAACTTGGCGCTGATCGATGCTGCGAAGGTGGTGCCGACGGCGTAGTTGTTGATCCGCGCGCGGCCCGCCTCGTAATCCTGGAACTCGAACCGGTCGCGGCCGAACACGTTGCGCGCTTCGAACTTCAGCTCGATCGGCGGCCAGCCCTCGTTCTCCCAGCCCTGGCGGGCGACGATGTCGACGTTGAGCCCGGGCCGCTCGACGATGTCGGGATCGAGCACCCCGCCGGTGTTGGCCCCGCGCGAGGTCACGCGCTCGCTGGCATACGTCAGCAGCAGCGTGAGCTGCTCGAGCCGATCCATGTTCTCGATCCCGAACTGCAGGTTGGCGAGGTGCTCGGACTGGCCGGTGAGCGGGCTGCCGTCGGTGAACACCTGGCTGGCCGGCGCGATCAGGGGGCTGTCGATGTTGCCGGGGAACAGGATCGTTTCGTCGCCATCGGCCACCTGCAGCCTGGATTGGCTCCAGGTGTAATTCGCCGACAGCGCGAGGCGGTACGGCGCCAGCGCCTCGCCGATCCCGCCGAGGCCGATGTACTTCACCAGCTCGGCCTCGACCCCGTAGAGCTGCGCCTTGGGCGCGTTCGCGTTGGTAATCTGCAGCGTGCCCGCCCCGTCGATCGTGGCGATCGTCTCGATCGGCGCGTCGAGCGATTTGTAGAAGCCGGCGAGCGACACCCGCTCGCCGCGCGCGGGATACCATTCGAGCCGGGCTTCGGCGTTCAGCAGCTCGCTGTCGGTGAGGAACGGGTTGCCGCCCAGCACGCGGTCCGACTCGACGTCGAGCACGGGAATCGTCCCCAGCTCGCGGAACTGCGGGCGGGCGATGGTCTTCGAGCCGTGCAGCCGGAACTGGAAGTCTTCGGCGAAGTTCCAGGTCGCCGTGGCGGCGGGCAGCCAGTAAGCGTTGGCCTTGCGGACGATCGCCGGAGTGCCCGCGCCGGCGGGGTTGGTGCCATAAAGGTCGGGCAGTGTGAGCAGCTGCTCGGCATCCTCGTACCGCACGCCCGCCTCGAGACGGACTCCGGTCGCCAGCTCGAGGTCGGCGCGCACGTAGGCGCCGTGGACGGTCAGATCGCCGCTGTACTCAGCCTGGCCGAACGCCCGGTTGACCTGGCGCAGGCCGATGTCCTCGAAATCGATCAGCTCGGGGGTCAGCAGCAGGTAAATCGGCAGGTAGGACTGGCCCGTGCCGGAGATTGGCGATCCGCCGTCGTTGTACAGGAAATTGAGGCTCTGGAAGGTACGCGCGGTGTCGCTGTAGGCGTAGCCGACCGACAGCTTGCCGTTGATGAGGCCAGTGAGATCGTAGCCCACGTCGGCGCCGCCGGCCCAGACGGTCTCGTCAAGCGCGCTGAAGATAACCCCGGTCGGGGTGCCGAGGTTGACTGCGTAGCCGCCGGTGGAGCCGACGTAGCGATACTGGGTGGTGCGCTCGTAGGGCGAATCGCGCTCGGACTTGGCGTAGCTGCCGCGCAGGTCGAACTCGAACGCGCCGAACTCGAACTCGCCGACCGCCTGCGAGGTGATCAGCTGGCGCTGGACGAAGCTGCTCTCGTAACTCAGCGCGTCGTACGGGCCGCTCAGCCGGTCGGGGTCGAGGTTCTCGAACGGGGTCTGGATGCTCTCGAACGATCCGCGCACGCGCGCCACTTTCGAGGTGTCGCGGATGAACACGTTGGTCAGGCGGATCTTGTGATCCTGGGGAAAGTCCAGTCCGAACGCCAGCAGACCGCTCGCCTGCACGCGGTTCTCGGTCCGCACGCCGTAGCTGCTGGTGAACAGCGAGCCCGCGGTGGCGGTTTCCTGGGTCGCACCGCGGGTGCGCCAGCCGTTGGAGAAGCTGGCCGAGGCGATCGCGCCGAACCGCATGTCGCCGATGTCGGTGGCGTAACCGCCTGCCAGCGACGCGCTGAGGTTCGCCGGAATCTCGCGGTTGCGCTGGAGGATCAGCGTGTCCTCGTTCTCCAGCACGCCGGCATCGACCAGCTCGCCATCGTTATTGCGCAAGGCGGCCGGCAGGTCGCGGGTCCCGTCGTCGAAGCCGAACACGTCGCGGTCGCTGCCGTAGTAGGTATAGCCGAGCTCGGCCGTGGTCTCGCTGTCGCCGCTGATGCCCACGCCCGCGGTCAGGTAGTTCTCGTCGGGCAGCGAAGCGGTTGTCAGATTGATCGCGCCGCCGCCGAACTCACCCGGGTAATTGACCGAGTAGCTCTTCTGCACCACCGCGCTGGAGACGATGCTGGTGGGGAAGATGTCGAGCGGCACCACCCGGCGCAGCGGCTCGGGCGAGGGCAGCACGAGGCCGTTGAGGAGCGCCAGCGAATAGCGATCGCCGAGACCGCGGACGAACACGAACCCGCTGGTGTTGACCGACAGGCCGGTCACGCGCTGGAGCGCAACCGCGATGTCGCCGTCGCCGCTGCGGGCGATCTCGGCCGAGGACAGCACGCTGACGACCTGGGCGGTGTTGCGCACCGGCTCGGGAATGAAGCGGCCGGTGACGACGATTTCGGCTCCTTCGGAACCGGGCGTGGAGACCTCGACCTCCTCCTCGGTCTGGGCATCGGCCGTTTCCGGAGCGGGGGCAGGTTCGGCCACTTCCTCGCCGGTGGTCGGCATCGGCTGGGGATCGGCCTGCGCGAGCGCGGGGGCGGCGGCAAGACCGGTCCCGGCGAGCAGAGCGGCGGCGAAAGATCGCAGGCGGCGCATTGTGGGTTCCCCCGAAAGATGGACGGGGAGGAAGCGCCCGTCGCGCCGCCTCCCCGTGGGATGCGGTGATCAGAAAACGCGGATGTCGGTGCAGGCGAGCGCGCCGCGCAAATCGGCGACGTCCGAGTTGCAGGTCCAGTCGCGCGTCCAGACGTCGTTCGGACCGCTGAACGCGCCGATGTAGTTCACCTGGGTGAGGAAGCTGCTGATCGAGCCGAGCCCGCTGGCCGCGACCACCGCCGATTCGTTGGCCCCGTTGGCGATCCGTCCGACGCTCGATCCGGTGAGGAACTGCAGCGTGTTGCTGAAACCGCGGTTGACGTTGGAATTGGCCGTATTGCTCAGCGCGGCTTCCTCGAACGTGTCGCTGTCGGCGTCGATCAGCAGCTGGCAGTCGAACACCACCGACAGGAAGCGCGGCGGGCCGCGGTCGGGCGTCCCGTTGTAGGTTCCGGCCGGCTGGACGGTCTCGGCGTTGTCGACGTCGAGGCAGCCCTTGGCCCCGCCCGAACGCGCGACGACGATGCCGTTGATGAAGTCGGCATCGGCACCGCCGCGCAGGTGGATTGCCGGCTCGTTGGGCGTGGTCTGGACCAGCGTGAAGTTGGCCAGCTTGAGGTACTGGCGCGGCGACGCGTCGTTGGCCGCCGAGCTGTCGATCTCGAGGATCGTCTGGCCGCCGATGCTGTCGCCGACGTTGCCGTTCGCGCGGCGGATCGCGAGCATGAACTGGACCGAGCCGATGTAGCCGTTGTCGGTGTCGAGCGAATCGTCGGCGATGCCGGTCATCACCAGGTGGTCCATGTTCTGGGTTCCACCGAACGATTCGATGCCGTCGTCGAGGCTGTTGTGGATCTGGATGTAGGACATCACCGTGCCCGAGCCGACGCCCCCGGTGGTGATGCCCTGGACCTCGCTGCCGCCCGAACCGACGCCGGTGAAGTTGACCTGCACGTAGCGCAGCACGCCCGAATTGTCGTTCGCCACGTTGCCGCCGAACAGCGTCGTCTGGGCGACGCCTTCAGCCTTGCGCGAGCAGCCCGCCGAGCCGCCGACCGAAGAGGTCGAAACGGTCGGATCGCAGTCGGACACCGGCGCGCGGCCGTTGATGATCAGCCCGCCCCACAGGTTGTCGGTTGCCTCGGTGAGGCCCGAGCCGGTGAGGTTCTGGAGCGCGGTGAAGATGATCGGCTGCGCCTGCGTGCCGTCGGCGACGATGCGCGATCCGCGGTTGACGATCAGCGTCGTCTCGCGAGTCGCGGCGAACACGGTGACCCCGGGCAGGACCGTGAGCGTTGCCGCGGCGCCGCCCGCCAGGTCGATGTCGCGGCCGACGTCGGTGCGGCCGCTGATCGAATACATGATCCCGTCCGCCCGCCGGCCGCTCAGCGTCAGCGAGCCGTTGACCTGGCTGGGGACCACGCAGTTGCGGACCGTTCCGCGCGCGCCCTGCAGCGCGACCGTGCCGCCGTCGGTCGTGCCCGGCGTGCACGAGGCCGCGGCGGTGACCGACC
>JBHWTG010000282.1:0-6281 GCA_043427735.1 Tsuneonella sp.
CTGGCGCTGGGCGCGATCGGCCGCGCGCGCGAGGCCGAGCGGCGCGAGGCCCGCTTTCGCAGCGCGGCGCGCGCGGCCGAACTGCGCAGCTTGCGCTATCAGGTCAATCCGCACTTCTTGTTCAATGCGCTCAACTCCCTGTCCGCACTGGTGATGACCGGGAAGGGCGAGCGGGCGGAGGAGATGATTCAGGGCCTGTCGAGTTTCTACCGCCACAGCCTCGCCGAAAATCCCACCGGCGACGTCGCGCTGGCGGACGAGATCGCGCTCCAGCGCGATTACCTGGCGATCGAGGCGGTGCGCTTTCCCGACCGCCTGCGGGTCCAGATCGACCTGCCATCCGAGCTGGCCGACCTGCAGGTGCCCGGCATGATCCTCCAGCCGCTGGTGGAGAACTCGGTCAAGTACGGTGTTGCCGCGACGAGCCGGCCGGTGACGATCGCGATATCGGCGCGCGAGGAGTACGGCCGGCTGGTGCTCACGGTCGCCGACGACGGGCCGGGCGTGTGCGATGGGTCCGCGCACGGATTCGGCATCGGTCTCGCCAATGTCTGCGACCGGCTCCAGGCCCGGTTCGGCATCGATGCCGCGTTCACCTCGGGCCCGCTCGAGGGCGGCGGATACCGCAACGAACTGCGCCTGCCGCTGGTGCGCGATGAGTGACGCGGCCGAGCACGACGGCGATGGCGCGCCGCTGCGCGCGCTGATCGTCGACGACGAACCGCTGGCGATCGAGCGGATGCAGATCATCTGCGCCAGGATCCCCGAGCTGCGCGTGATGGGAACGGCGAGCGATGGGGCCGCCGCACTGCGCCTGATCGAGGCGCTCCATCCCGATCTGGTGCTGCTCGACATGACCATGCCCGAGCTCGACGGCCTGTCGGTCGCGCGAGCGCTGGCGCGCAAGCCCCAGCGGCCGGCGGTGATCTTCGTCACCGCGCACGAGCACTTTGCGGTCGAGGCGTTCGACCTCGAGGCGGTCGATTACGTGCTCAAGCCCGTCACCCCCGAACGCCTCGCGCGCGCGATCGAGCGCGCCAGCGCGCGCCGCGGCATGCCCGCAGGCCGCCCCGAGGGGGACTGGCTGACCGAGCTGTGGGTGCCGCACCGTTCCGAGCTGTTGCGGATCGAGATCGCGCAGGTCAGCCGGATCGATGCCGAGCGCGACTATGTGCGGCTGCATGTCGGCGACCGGTCGTACCTGTTGCTGCAAACCATCGCTGGTCTCGAGGAACGGCTTGACCCGGCCAAGTTCATCCGCATCCACCGCTCGACCATCCTCCGCCGCGACTGCATCCGCGGCCTGCGCCACGACGGCCTGGGGGTCTGGTCGATCGAGCTCGACGATGGGGAGGCGCTGCGAGTCGGGCGGACCTACATGGCGCGGGTCAAGGCGATGGCCGGCCGCTGAGCGTTCGCGCATAGGAAAAAATGGAGCCCGGCCGGGGGGACTGATCCCGACCGGGCTCCGATGCCGCGCGGGGGCAGCATCATCGCGTGAGGGCCGGCTTCTCAGCCGCCCTTCAACGACTTGCGTTCGACGATTGCCGCCATCTGCTCGCGCGCAGCGGCGCGGGCCTGACGGAAACATTCCGCGCTGTCGCCCTTGATCCGCGACCCGGTCTGATGGACGCCGACTCCGCAAAAGCTGCGGGCAGCGGCATCGATCCGCCGGTCGAGCGTCTTCTGGCCCTTGGGGCTGGACAGATCGAGATCGTCGTAGCGCACGACCAGATCCTCTGCGGCGGCCGGCACGGCGAGCAGGCTCAGCGCGGCGAGGGCGATGAGGGGGGTTCGCATGAATAGTCTCCCGTTGGCGGCTGCTGCGTCCGGGGGCTGGAGCAGCGGCCTGGCCTGAGAGTTACCCGCTCGAGCCCGCGCGATCGCCGCCGGCTCGACTGCCGTGCGCCAACCGTCGACGACTGTAGTCGGGGTGGGACCATCGGCGGACCCGGCCGGACGAACCGCGATTGGAATCCGACGAGCGTCACCCACATCGTCGCCATGGCCCTCATCGCGATCTTCCTGCTGGGCGTGGGCAACTTCGCGCTGCACGCCGCGGTACTCGGCAGCAGTCATCCGCTGCTCGGCGAGAGCCGGTGGTTCGTCCACCTGCTCGGCGGGCGGATCAGCCTGCTCACCGAATTCGCGCTGCTGTTCGCCGCCCTGCTGTTGGCGGCGTCGGGGTGGGGTTGGGCGGCCTGGGTCTATCTCGGCTATTCGGCCCTCAACGCGCTCGGCGCCTGGCTCATTCTCACGCGCCGCGTGTGAGCGGGAACCGCCGCCCGCGCGCCTCGCTTAGCAACAGATGGACGGTGCCCTGCCAACCTGGCTGATCTACAACGGCGCCAGCGGCAGCCACGACGACGACGCGCTGGCCGCGCTCGTCGAGGCGTTGGGCGCGGCCGGCCACGCGCCGGACCGGGGTGATCGACTGCAAGGATGGCGCACCCGGCGCGCGCGAGGTCACCGAGGCCGGCGTCGGTCTCGTCGCGCTCCACGGCGGCGACGGAACGCTAAGCCGCACGATCACCGATCTGGAGGGCTTTGCCGGGGCGGTCCTTCCGCTCCCGGGGGGGACTTACAATCTGCTCGTCCGCGACATGTTCGGCGAGCGCTCGCCGCTCGAGATCGTGAAGCTTCTCGGGGCGAATCGTCTCGCGCCGACGCGCCGCCCGTGCATTCGCGGCGCCGGCGTGATCGCGATAGCCGAGCTGCTCGCCGGCCCGGGTGCGAAGTGGGCCGACGTGCGCGAGGGGCTGCGCGAGGCCAACATCGGCGAGGTGATCGCCAAGGGCTGGGATGCCGCGGCGACCAGCACGGTCGGGCCGATGGTCGCGCTCACCCGTCCGGCCCGAGGCCGCGAGGACGGGTACGCCGGGGTCCGCCTCGTCCCCCGTAGCGCGGGCATGGCGATCGAGGGTTATGCGGCCGAAGGCCTCGGCGACTACCTCCAGCAAGGACTGGCGATCCTCAAGCGCGATTTCCGCGAAGGGCCGCACGACCAGCTCGGGACGTCTCGCAAGGTGACCGTGCGTTCGCTGGAGGGCGAAGCCATCCCGCTGATGGTCGATGGGGAACGCAGCGAGGGCGCCAGCGCGCTGGTGTTTTCGCTCGACACGCTCGACGTCGATCTGCTTGGGCCGGTCGATGGCCGATAGCACGCTGCTGTTCCACCTGTCCGACATTCACTTCGGGCTCGAGCACAACCGCGCGCTCGACTGGGTCGCGGCGGAAGTGGCCGCGCGCAAGCCCGCGGCTGTGCTGATCACCGGCGACCTGACGATGCGTGCGCGGAGCCGCGAGTTTGCCGCCGCGCGCGACTGGATCCTGTCGCTCGCCGCGCCGGTGACGGTCGAGGTCGGCAACCACGACCTGCCGTATTTCAATCTCTACGAGCGGTTCTTCGATCCCTACGCCAAGTTCCGGGGGATGGAATCGGTGGTCGAGAAGGAACTCGATCTGCCGGGGATCGCGGTGATTCCCTTGAAGACCGCGGTGCGAATGCAGCCGCGGCTAAACTGGTCGAAGGGCTGGGTCAGCCGCCGCGCGCTCGACAAGTGCCTGGCGGCGCTTGACGCCTTGCCGGCGGGCAAGCGCGCGATTGTGACGGTGCACCATCCGCTGGTCGAGGTCGGCACGCGCGGTACCGCCATGACGCATGGGGGCACCCGTGCCCTGGCCGAGCTCGCCAAACGGGGCGTGCTCGCGGTGCTCTCGGGGCATGTGCACGACCCGTTCGACCTCATGCGCGAGACCGCCAACGGCCCGATCCGGATGATCGGCGCGGGCACGCTGTCGCAGCGCATCCGCTCGACCCCGCAGAGCTTCAACGAGCTGACCTTCGACAGCGACGGGCGCCTGTGTGTCGAGGCGCGCAACCTGCAGGACGTGCCCACCGAGGCGATGAAGATCGACGATGTGCCCGAGGACGCGAGGCCCCCGCGCGAGCCCGGCGAGCCGATCGCCCCGGTCGGCGCGGTGCCCCGGACCGATCCGCCGGTGCACTGATGCGAAAAGGGCGGCGCCTCTCGGCACCGCCCTTCCTTTCCGCCGTCGCGGAAACTGTTAGCGCTTGGAGAACTGGAAGCTGCGGCGGGCCTTCGCGCGGCCGTACTTCTTGCGCTCGACCACGCGCGGGTCGCGGGTGAGGAAACCCGCGGCCTTGACCGTCGCGCGCAGCGCCGGCTCGTACTTCGACAGCGCCTGGGCGATGCCGTGCTTGACCGCGCCGGCCTGCCCCGACAGGCCGCCGCCCTTGACGGTGGCGATCACGTCGTACTGGCCCTCGCGCTCGGTGATCCCGAACGGCTGGTTGATGACGAGGCGCAGCGTCGGGCGGGCGAAGTAGACTTCCTGCTCGCGGCCGTTGACCACGATCTTGCCGCTGCCGGGCTTGAGCCAGACGCGGGCGACCGCGTCCTTGCGGCGGCCGGTGGCGTAAGCCCGGCCGAGCTTGTCGAGCTCCTGCTCGCGCAGCGGCGCGTTGCTGACGACCGGGGTGAAGCCGCCATCGGTAGCCGGCGCGTCGGCTTGCTCGGGCGCCTCCCCGCCGCCGGCGAGCGTCTTGAGGTCGGCGAGATCCGACACGGAGTTCTGTGAGCCAGAGTCTTCGGGGGCCATTACGCGGTGACCTTGTTCTTGCGGTTCATCGAAGCGACGTCGAGCGTCTCGGGCTGGTTGCCGGCATGCGGATGCTCGGCGCCGGCGTAGAGATGGAGCGCCTTCATCTGCTGGCGGCCGAGCGGCCCGCGCGGAACCATCCGCTCGACGGCCTTTTCGAGCACGCGCTCGGGAAAGCGCCCGCCGAGCACCTTGTCGGCGGTGATCTCCTTGATCCCGCCGATGTAGCCGGTGTGCTTGTAGTAGGTCTTCTGGCCCAGCTTGTTGCCGGTGAACCGCACCTTGTCGGCGTTGATCACGACGACGTGGTCGCCGCAGTCGACGTGCGGGGTGTAGCTCGGCTTGTGCTTTCCGCGCAGGATGTTGGCGACGATCGAGGCGAGGCGGCCGACGACGAGCCCTTCGGCGTCGATCAGGTGCCACTTCTTCTCGACCTCGGCCGGCTTGATCGACCGGGTGGTCTTGCTGAGCGCCTTCATGGCTGGTCCTTGAGCTTAGCGAAATTGATGCACAGCCGCGGCCGTGCGAGCGGCGCCTTTGGCGACACAAGTCCGATAAGTCAAGCAGACCGCGGGTTTGCCGCGAGGTAAAATAATACCGTGTGCTAGCCGACGAGACCGCCCAGCCACGCTGCGGTCGCCTCGCCGGCCGCATCGCAGCGCCAGCCGAGCACGGCCGGCGTGTCGTAGGGATGGAGTGCGGCAATTCGCGCCACCGCCGCATCGAGCAGGCGAGCATCGGTCTTGAACAGCACCGGCACCTCATGCGCCTCGCCGCGCTCCCCGTTCCACTCGTAGAGCGAGCGGATCCGCGCGAGGATGTTGGCGCAGGCGATCAGCTTCTCGTCGAGCAACCGGTCGGCAACCCCGGCCGCGCTCGCCTCGTCAGGAAACGGGCACCAGACGAGCGCGCTCATGGCGTCCTTCCGGCGGGGCGGCCGAGGATGTGCAGCCCCCACGCGGTCGCCGCGACCACCAGGGCGCCGACGAACTGGTGCAGCACCGCCACCCACAGCGCCATGCCGGTAAGCACGGTGGCGATGCCGAGCAGCACTTGCGTGCCGAACGCCGAGTGGATCGCCACCGAGGCCCGCCGCTCGACATGCCGGACCTTCCGAGCGAGCACGACCAGCGCGACCACCACCGCCCAGGCCCACCAGCGGTGGAGGAAGTGGACCAGGAACGGATCGTGCGCCGCGGCCCACCAGAAGCCCCGCGCGGCATCGTATTCGGGCACCAGCCGGCCCTGCATCAGCGGCCAGGTGTCCGACGCCCAGCCCGCGTCGAGCCCGGCGACCCAGGCGCCCAGCAGCAGCTGGACGAACAGCACCGCCGCCGCGATCCACGCGAACCCGGTCAGCCGCGCGGGGCGCGCCGCGCGGTCGCGCTCGAGCGCCAGCAGGTCGAGCGCGGTCCATACGAGGCCCGCCAGCGTGAACAGCGCAGTGAGCAAGTGAATCGACAGCCAGAAATGGCTGACGTCGGTCGCGGTCTGGTTGATCCCCGAGCGGACCATGAACCAGCCGAACGCGCCCTGCAGTCCGCCCAGCGCGAGCAGCGCGACCAGCCGCCACTTGAAGCCCGGCGGGATCGCCCGCTTTGCCCAGAACCACGCCAGCGGCAGCGCGAAGGCGAGCCCGATCACCCGCCCGAGCACAA
>JBHWTG010000283.1:0-3399 GCA_043427735.1 Tsuneonella sp.
CGCTCGCGACGAGCGCGCCGGGCCGCGGCGATCCGGCCGAAAGCCGGGTCTATTCGGCCTACGCCGGCCCAACGCTTCACACCGGCGCCGGCGACGCGGAGATCAACGCCAACTACCGCATCGGCTACACCAAGGTCGAAGCCCCTGACGCGGTCGCCATCGCCCCGGGCGCGCCGCGGGTCGACGTGTTCGACGAGAGCGTGGTCCAGGCCGCCGGAGCGCACGTCGCCCTGCGGCCCGGCGCGCCGCTGCCGGTGGGGCTCGGCGTGGGCGGCGGGTTCTACCAGGAGGATGTCTCCAACCTCGACCAGCGCGTGCGCGACGCGCACGTTCGGGCGGATGTAACCGTGCCGCTTGGGCCCAACCTCGCCGCGGTCGGCGGGGTCGGCTATGAGGATGTCGAGGTATCCAACCGAGACGCAGTGCGCGATGCCGCGGGCAACCCCGTGCTCGGCGCGGACGGCCGGTTCGTCACCGACACGTCCGCGCCGCGGCGGATCGCCTACGACACCTCGGGCCTGATCTGGGATGTCGGCGTGGTCTGGCGCCCGTCGACCCGCACCGCGGCCGAGGCGCATGTCGGCAAGCGCTACGATTCGACGACGTACTACGGCAGCTTCGCGTGGGCGCCCAACAGCCGCAGCGCATTCAACGCCTCGGTATACGACGGCGTGACCGGGTTCGGCGGGCAGCTCAACCGCGCGCTCGTCGCGCTGCCGACCGACTTCGCGGCGGTGCGCAACCCGGTCACCGGCGACCTCGACGGCTGCGTCGCGGCGCTGCAGGGCGGCAACTGCCTGACCGGAGTGCTCGGCTCGGTCCGCTCGTCGGTGTTCCGCGGACGCGGCGTGCAGCTCAGCTACGCGCAGCAGGTCGGCCGCATGAGCGGCGGGATCGGGATCGGCTACGACCGGCGCAAGTTCATCGGCGCCCCCGGCACCGTGCTCGCCGCGGCCAACGGCGTGATCGACGAGAGCTACTGGCTGGCGAGCTATGTCTCGGGCCAGCTCGGGCCGCGCGATTCGTTCAACGTCAACTCCCGCGCGCAATGGCTCAAGAGCGGCGTCGCGGGCGATGCCACGGTGCTCGGGGCCTCGGCCGCCTACCGCCGCTACCTCATCGAAGGGCTCTCGGCCAACGCCGCCGTCAGCCTCGACCAGCTCGACAGCGACGTCGCCGGGCAAGACCTCACCACCGCCGCCGCGCTGCTCGGTTTGCGCTACGACTTCTGACGGAAGACTTGACGATGTTCGACGAATTCTACGGGCTCACCGGGCGGCCCTTCCAGCTCACCCCGGACCCGCAGTTCTATTTCGAGAGCGCGACGCACCGCAAGGCGCTGAGCTATCTCGGCTACGGGCTCCAGCAGGGCGAGGGCTTCATCGTCATCACCGGCGAGGTCGGGGCGGGCAAGTCCACGCTGGTCGCCCACCTGATGCGCAAGATCGACCCGGCGCAGCTCACCGTCGGCCAGATCGTCACTAGCAACCTCGACGGCGAGGAGTTGGTCCACGTCGCCGCGCAGAGCTTCGGGATCGATGTCGACGGTCACGACAAGGCGGCCGCGCTCGGGGCGATCGAAAGCTTCCTCCACGCCGAAGCGCGCGAAGGACGGCGCTGCCTGCTCGTGGTCGACGAATCGCAGAACCTCTCGATCGAGGCGCTCGAGGAGCTGCGGATGCTGTCGAATTTCCAGCTCGGCGCGCATCCGCTGCTGCAGACGCTGCTGCTCGGCCAGCCCGAGTTCCGGCGCGTGCTCGCCGAGCACCCCCAGCTCGAGCAGCTTCGCCAGCGGGTGATCGCCGCGCATCATCTCGAGGCGATGGCGCGCGAGGAGATCGAGCCTTACGTCCTCCACCGCCTGCAGTGCGTCGGCTGGGCGGGCAACCCGCAGTTCGACCGGCAGGTGTTCGCCGATCTGCATGGCGCGACCGGCGGTGTTCCCCGGCGCGTGAACCAGTTGATGAGCCGGCTGCTGCTGCTCGGCGCGGTCGAGCAGCGCACGCGGATCGACGCGGCGATGCTGGCTTCGGTCCGCAGCGAGATGGACGGCGAGGCGCCGGCGAAGGCGGAAGCCGCGCCGGTTCGCGGGCCGATCAAGCACGCCGTCCCCAGCCCGGACGCTCCCCGCACCGATGTGACGGCGCTGCTGGCCGAGCGCGACGCCCAGATCGCCGAGCTGCAGCAGGCGGTCGTCGAGCTGGCGGAAGCCGCACCCGCCGCGCTCGCCCCGGACCCGGCGTGGAGCGAGCGGCTGGCGCTGCTCGAGGCACGCATCGACGAGCAGGACCAGGCGGTGCGCCACGTGCTGACGATGCTGATCGAGTGGTTCGAAGGCGAGACGCGGCGCGCCGCCGCCTAGGAGGACTGCCGCATGGCGGTGCTCACCGTCTCCCCACCCCGGATCGTCAACGGCCTCTCGGTCGATGTCGAGGACTGGTTCCAGGTCGGCGCGTTCGAGCAGGTGATCGCGCGCGAGAGCTGGGACCGGCTGCCCTTGCGGGTGTCCGACAACGTCCTCAAGGTGCTCGACCTGTTCGCCGAGGCCGACGTGAAGGCGACGTTCTTCACGCTCGGCTGGGTCGCGCAGCGCAATCCCGCGCTGATGCGGCGGGTGGCCGACGCCGGGCATGAGATCGCCAGCCACGGGTGGGATCACGCCCGCGTCCACACGCTCGACCGGGCCGCCTTCGCCGCCGACATCGCGCGCGCGCGCGCGGTGCTCGAGGACGTCACTGGGCAGCGCGTCACCGGCTACCGCGCGCCGAGCTTTTCGATCGATGGGCGCACGCCGTGGGCCTACATGGAGCTCGCCGAGCAGGGCTATGCCTACAGCTCGTCGGTCGCCCCGGTGGCGCACGATCACTACGGCTGGCCCGAAGCGCCGCGATTCGCGTTCCACCCGCTGCCCTGGCACCCGCTGGTCGAGCTGCCGGTCACCACCGCGCTGCTGGGCGGGCGGCGCGTGGCGGCGGGCGGGGGTGGGTTCTTCCGCGTGCTGCCCTACGCGTTCAGCCGCTGGGCGATCCGCCAGGTCAACCGGCACGACGGGCGGCCGGCGGTGTTCTACTTCCACCCGTGGGAGGTCGATCCGCAGCAACCGCGGGTGCCCCGGGCGCCGATGCGCTCGAAGCTGCGACACTACACCAACCTCGAGCGGATGGCCGCAAAGCTGAAGGAGCTGGTGCGCGAGTTCGCCTGGGGCCGGATGGACGCGCTGGCGCACCGCGAGGCCGCGCGCGCGGCAAGCCTGGCGGCATGAACGCGCCGTTCGCCCCGGCGGGCGAGCGCGTGGCGCTCGCGGACTTGCGCGATCCCGGCGAGGTCGCGCGGATCGAGGGCTTCGTTCAGGAGCTGGGCGGAACCCCGTTCCACCGGCCGGCCTGGCTGCAGGCACTG
>JBHWTG010000284.1:0-3466 GCA_043427735.1 Tsuneonella sp.
CCCCGCGCGAGGCGGCGTCGTCGCGCTCCGGCCCGAGGGGGTCGCGAGAGGTCGGCTTGTTCACGCGATCTCCATGGTCGTCAGGAAACCGTCGGCAGCATAGGCGGGCGCTGCGTGGATTTGCGCGCTCAGCGCGACGAACAGCGCCGTCGCAGCGACGCTCGCCATCGCGGCCTGGCCGAGGCGGGTCTGCAGGAAGCGGCGGTCGAACATTGGTTTCCTCCCAAGCGTGAATGCTCAGCTTTTAGCAAGGGGCGTGCCAAATTCGCGGATACGGATGCGGGCGCCTTTTTCGACGAACGACATCGTGGCAAGGATTGCCGACACTTGGGAAAATCCGCTATTGCTTGGGCGTGGAGCGGGAGAGCCAGTTCATCGGGCAATCGGGGGCGTTCCTCGACGCGGTCGAGCGGGCCAGCCGCGCCGCCTTGATGAACCGCCCGGTGCTGGTGATCGGCGAGCGCGGCACGGGCAAGGAACTGATCGCCGAGCGGCTCCACCGCTTGTCGAACCGGTGGGAAGAACCGCTGGTGACGATGAATTGCGCGGCGCTGCCCGAAACGCTGATCGAGGCAGAGCTGTTCGGGCACGAGCAGGGCGCCTTCACCGGCGCCACCCGCGCCCGTGCGGGGCGGTTCGAGGAAGCCGACAAGGGAACGCTGTTTCTCGATGAACTGGCGACACTTAGCATGCAGGCGCAGGAGCGGCTGCTGCGTGCGGTCGAGTATGGCGAGGTGTCGCGGATCGGGTCGAACCGGCCGATCCGAGTCGACGTGCGGATCGTCGCCGCGACCAACGAGGATCTGCCGCGGCTGGCCGACCAGGGCAGGTTCCGCGCCGACCTGCTCGATCGGCTGAGCTTCGAGGTCATCACGCTCCCCCCGCTGCGCGCGCGCGAGGGAGATGTGCTTGTTCTGGCGGAGTTTTTCGGCCGCCGGATGGCGAGCGAGCTGCGCTGGGAGGCTTGGCCGGGGTTCGCCGAGCATGTCCGCGACAGCCTCGAGAACCACCTCTGGCCCGGCAACGTGCGCGAACTGAGGAACGTCGTCGAACGGGCGGTTTACCGCTGGGACGACGCCACCAGGCCGATCGGCCAGGTGGTGTTCGACCCGTTCGAAAGCCCCTGGAAACCCGCCGCGACGGGCGATCAGCCCACCGCACAAGCGATTCAACCTGGCATTCGCGCGGATCGCGGGGCCGATGAGTACGACCGGATCGCCGATCTGCGCGCAGCGGTCGACGCGCACGAGCGGCGCATCGTCGAGCACGCGCTCGGCCGCCATCGCTGGAACCAGCGGCAGACCGCCAAGGCGCTCGGGCTGACGTACGACCAGCTGCGCCACTGCATCCGCAAGCACGGGCTGGCCGAGGCCGACTAACCCGCTTGCCTTTCCGGGCGGGCGGGCCTATCTGGCGCTCAATCCCGACATCGCGAGACTGGAGGGGCTGGCGCCGCGAGGGGCCGGCACCGAAGGCGCTTGCGGACCATGAAAGTTCTCGCCCTGGCCGACATCGCCCGCCTGACCGAGCTGATCGAGCCCGAAGCCGCCGCGCTCGGGCTCGAGCTGGTGCGCGTGCGGATGACGCAGTCGGAGGCCGGCGACGGCGGCGAGGCGCTGCAGGTGATGGCGGAGGACCCGGCCACCGGCCAGCTCGTGATCGACCAGTGCGCCGCCCTCTCGCGCCGGGTCAGCGACGTGATCGATGCGCGCGAGGAAGCGGGCGAAGTGCTGATCGCGGGCGCCTATCACCTCGAGGTGTCGAGCCCGGGGATCGACCGCCCGCTGACCCGCGCGAAGGATTTCGCCGACTGGGCGGGGCACGAGGCGCGGATCGTGATGGACAAGGGCTTTGACGGCCAGCGCGTGATGAAGGGCGTGCTCCAGGGCATCGCCGGCGACGCGGTGACGATCTCCGACCGCAAGGCCGGCACCATCACCGTCCCGCGCGCGCAGATTCACACCGCGCAGCTCGTCCTCACCGACGCGCTGATCGCCGCCACCAGACCGCTCGACACGTCAGGTGCCGAGGAAATTCTCGAAGCAGAGGAAGAGTAAGACCAGATGGCCACCTCGATTTCCGCCAACCGGGCCGAGCTGCTCGCCATTGCCAACTCGGTCGCCACCGAGAAGATGATCGACAAGGCGATCGTCATCGAGGCGATGGAAGAGGCGATCCAGAAGGCAGCCCGCGCGCGCTACGGCAACGAGAACGACATTCGCGCCAAGCTCGACCCGCAGACCGGCGACTTGCGCCTGTGGCGCGTGGTCGAGGTGGTCGAGGAAGTCGAGGACTACTTCAAGCAGGTCAATCTCGAGCAGGCCGCGAAGCTGCAGCCCGACGCCAAGATCGGCGACTACATCGTCGATCCGCTGCCGCCGGTCGATCTCGGCCGGATCGACGCGCAGAGCGCCAAGCAGGTGATCTTCCAGAAAGTCCGCGACGCCGAGCGCGAGCGCCAGTTCGAGGAATTCCAGGACCGCGCGGGCGAGATCATCACCGGGGTGATCAAGTCGGTCGAGTTCGGCCACGTGATCGTCAACCTCGGCCGCGCCGAGGGCGTGATCCGCCGCGACCAGCAGATCCCGCGCGAGGCCGCGCGCCCTGGCGACCGCGTGCGCGCGCTGATCACCAAGGTGGAGCGCAACAACCGCGGGCCGCAGATCTTCCTCTCCCGCGCGCACCCCGAATTCATGAAGAAGCTGTTCGCGCAGGAGGTGCCCGAAATCTACGACGGCATCATCACCATCCAGGCGGCCGCGCGCGATCCGGGCAGCCGCGCCAAGATCGGCGTGATCAGCCGCGACAGCAGCATCGACCCCGTCGGCGCCTGCGTCGGCATGAAGGGCAGCCGCGTGCAGGCTGTGGTGCAGGAGCTGCAGGGCGAGAAGATCGACATCATTCCCTGGAGCGAGGACACCGCGACGTTCGTGGTCAATGCGCTCCAGCCCGCTACCGTCAGCCGTGTCGTGCTCGACGAGGACGACGGGCGGATCGAGGTGGTGGTGCCCGACGATCAGCTCAGCCTGGCGATCGGCCGCCGCGGGCAGAACGTGCGCCTGGCGAGCCAGCTCACCGGCCACCAGATCGACATCATGACCGAGGAGGAGGCGAGCGAGAAGCGCTCGAAGGAGTTCGCCGAACGCTCGAAGATGTTCGAGGAAGAGCTCGACGTCGACGAGACGCTGAGCCAGCTGCTGGTCGCCGAAGGGTTCGCCGAGCTCGAGGAGGTCGCCTACGTCGAGCTCGAGGAGCTCGCCGGCATCGAGGGCTTCGACGAGGAGCTGGCGCAGGAGCTGCAGAGCCGCGCGCAGGAAGCGATCGAGCGGCAGGAAGCGGCCTACCGCGCCGAGCGCCAGGCGCTCGGGGTGGAGGACGCGCTGGCCGAGCTCCCGCACCTCAGCGAGAAGATGCTCGTCACGCTCGGCAAGGCCGGGATCAAGACGCTCGACGATCTCGCCGAGTG
>JBHWTG010000285.1:0-7946 GCA_043427735.1 Tsuneonella sp.
TGACTGCGCCTGCTGGGCGCGGGCTTCGCGCCGCTGTTGCCGCACCTCGGCGCGCATGGCGCGCCGGGGCAACTCGACCCGGTCACCCGAGATCGTCTCCGGGCGCGCGCGGCCCCGGTCCTGCGCGGCCGCCGGGGCCGCTCCCAATGCGATCGCGGCGGCAAGGGCGGACACGCCTCCGGCGCGCAACAGGGTTTTCAGTCGCATGGGCATGCTCCGTCGAGAGAGCCGCCCCACCACCTGCGGCCTGATTAACGACTCGCTTACTAATTCAGTTCGGCTGTCCGATATGTGAACGGGCGCCGGCCCCGGCGGAGGCGGGTCAAAAGCCCTGCGGATTGATCCCCACCTCGAAGTCCGAACCGGTTCCTCCTCGGCGGGACCTGTTCCGTTAAGTCCTGAGCGGCTCCAGCCGGCCGATCTCGCGCTGCGCCGCGGCGATCGCCGCCTCGCGCGCCGCTTCGCTGACCTTGAGCCCTTCCGCGACGATGAACGTGAGGTCGGCCACGCCAAGGAACGCGAATACCGCGCGAAGGTAGCTCTCGACGTGCTCGAACGCGGCCTGTCCGCTACTTTCGCCATAGAGCCCCCCGCGCGCGACCGCGACGATCACGCGCGTGTCGCCCGACAGGCCTTCGGAGCCGCTCTCGGTGTAGCGGAACGTCTCGCCGGCGACCACGATGCGGTCGATCCACGCCTTGAGCTGGCTCGGCACGCCGAAGTTGTACATCGGCGCGCCGATCACGACCGTGTCCGCCGCCTGGAACTCGGCCAGCGCGGCGCGCGACTCCTCGCTGGCGAAAGCGGGCAGGGTCAGGTGCTCGAACGGCGCGGCAGCGAGGTGGCGGTAGATTACGCGCGCGTCCGGTTCAGCCGCCGTCAGCTCGCGGACGATTGCCGCGGTGAGCTCGCGGCTGGCGCTGGCGTCGCCGGTGATGGCGCTGTCGAGGTGCAGTATGGTCATGGCAGAAACTCCGGTCACAAAAGTTGACCAGCGCCACATAAGTGACCACAGTGTGCCAGCAAGAACGCAAATTTTCCTGACCAGGTCACACCGTTATGACCGACAATCCGCACCCCCATGCCGACCCTGATTGCCGCGCGGTCAGCGAGCTGCTGAGCCGCGTCGGCGACAAGTGGACCGTGCTGATCGTCAAGGCGCTCGCTGCAAAGCCCCGCCGCTTCAACGAGCTGAAGCGCGAGATCGGTGGGATCAGCCAGCAGATGCTCACCCGCACCCTGCGCGCGCTCGAGCGCGACGGGATGGTCGCGCGCACCGTGCACCCCACGGTGCCGCCGGCGGTCGAATACGCGCTGACCGAGCTCGGCCGCTCGCTCGCCGCGCCGATACTGGCGTTGGCCGACTGGAGCTTCGCGCACCTGCCGCAAATCCACGCCAACCGCGCGGCGTATGACGGGGCGATCGGGCAGGCGGCCTAGCTTACTTGGACCGGCTGCGATTGGAACCTCCCCGACGGTGTGTTAGGTGGCACGCATGACGGCTCAGGACCTCCTCGATGGGCAGACGAAGCATCGCCTGACGGTGGAGGAATTTCTGCTGCTCGATCGCGAAGGTGCCTTCGGTGACCGGCGTACGGAACTGGTGGCGGGGGATATTTACTACATGAGCCCGCAATACAGGCCGCACGGTTTTGCCAAGGACGAAATGGCTTATCGTTTGCGGCGGGCGCTCGAAGCAATGGGCTCGGCTGTCCACGTGGCGACCGAACAGTCGGTGAACTTCGACGCGCACAGTCAGCCGATGCCCGACATAACTCTGACCAACGAGCCGCGGGGTGAGGGGCCGATCCCCGGTTCGTCGGTGCTGCTTGTAGTCGAGGTGTCGGACAACACGCTGGATTTCGATCTTGGCGTAAAGGCCGATCTCTACGCTGACACCGGCGTGCCCGAATATTGGGTGGTAGACCTCAACGAGCACCGCGTCCTAATGCACGCCAACCCGCGCCCCGACAGTAGCGGCTACGACGGCCAGCTCGACGTCCCGTTCGGCGACGTCCTGCGCTCCGCGACGATCGACGGGCTGGCGGTGGAGACGACGGGGCTGGGTTAGGGCTACGGTCCCGAAAAGCCATCCCGCTTTTGCGCCAGTTCAAACGCAGCGGCGTGGCCGGACGGCGTATGGTGGGCCGTGCGGAAGGCAGCGTAGGAGTGATCGAGCCGGTAGGGCTCGCGCGCATATTGGAGTTTTCGTTAAGGCTGGTTCGTTTGATGAACTCCACGCGCCGCCGAATTTCTGTTTCCACCCGTTGATCGGTGACCGCTCAGGCGAATTTGCGATCACGGTCACGCGTAACTGGCGGCTGACATTCACCACGGTCGACGATCGGAAAATCGTCAACCTCGATCTTGAGGATTATCACTGATGGGCATCGAACTGCATCCCTCGCTTCTGTCGCACACCGGCACTTGGCTGATGCACGAGATCGTCGAGCCGCATGGCCTTACGGTCACCGAGGTTGCCAAGCATCTGGGCGTGAGCCGCCAGAACATGAGCGCGCTATTGAACGGCCGCGCCGCGCTGTGACCGATGATGGCGCTGCGCTTCGAGAAGGCGTTCGGCATCAAGGCCGACACGCTGATGCGCATGCAGGTCGCGTACGAGCTGGCGCAAGTGCGGCTACGGGGCGAGGAGCCGAATGTGAAGCGGTGGAAGGTGGCGGCTTAGGGCTACCCATCGCCCATCGCCCATCGTCGTCCCGGACATTATCCCGGACTATGCTTTTGTTCAAGCGCCGGGGCAGCAGAAAGCCGAACCCAGGATCAAGTCCGGGGTGACGAAAAAAGGAGTGGCTACACCCTGACCACACATCCAAGTTATTCCTACTTGCTCGCCGGAATACTCCTGTACCACTCGGAGATCATCTGAATGGCAAAGTATGTGGTGTGCAGGAATGCTTGAGCCAACTCGAGAAATATCTCATCTCCGATATGCTCGTCCGTAGGCCCGATTTGAAGTTGAATCGAGCCGTCATCCTTTAAGCGCCCCATTGCCAGCATGACGTGCCGACGTGAGAGGTGAATGGAACCAGAGCTCCGATCGTAAACGGTCGAGATCCAAGGGAGCTGGCTCGATAACTCCTTTACGAGCAACTTATCGAATATCCTCTTTCCATCGGGTGTACGTAAATCAGAAACGCGCGTTCCTTGCATGATCTCTTCAGCGTACTTCCCAATATGGCCAAAGATCAATCCACCGTATAACCGGAGAACAGTGTCGAGCTGCATCCGCAAGATTGCCGAACTGCAAGTGAGATTGCGATCCTTCACCATCGACGTAAATCCACGGCATTGGGATATCGTGCGATTGGCAGCGCCCCAGAGGATAAGGCTCGCGCTGTAAATGGTCCCCGGCGTGACGGTGTTATCGGCGATTACGGTTCGAACATCCTCCTCAGCAACTGCGAGACCGGCAAGTACCGCTTCAAGCGATCGCGGTAGCTCCCTATCCATTCCAGCAGGTTATCGCGTCAGCTTCTTATACGCCAACCTGGTCGGCCGATCGGCCGCATCGCCCATGCGCCGCCGCTTGTCGTCCTCGTAGGCCTCGAAGTTCCCCTCGAACCATTCGACGTGGCTGTCGCCCTCGAACGCGAGGATGTGGGTGGCGAGGCGGTCGAGGAAGAAGCGGTCGTGACTGATGACCACCGCGCAGCCGGCGAAGTTCTCGATCGCTTCTTCCAATGCGCCCAGGGTCTCGACGTCGAGATCGTTGGTCGGCTCGTCGAGCAGCAGCACGTTGCCGCCGGCTTTCAGCATCTTGGCCATGTGCACGCGGTTGCGCTCGCCACCCGAGAGCTTGCCGACGTTCTTCTGCTGGTCCGCGCCCTTGAAGTTGAACGCGCCAACATACGCGCGCGTGCTCATGTCGTGGCCGTTGACCTTCATGTAGTCGAGCCCGTCGGAGATTTCCTCCCAGACGTTCTTCTTCGGATCGAGGTGGTCGCGGCTCTGATCGACGTAGCCGAGGTGCACGGTCGAGCCGATCTCCACCGTGCCGCTGTCGGGCTGCTCCTTGCCGGTGATGATCTTGAACAGCGTGGACTTGCCCGCGCCGTTGGGGCCGATCACCCCGACGATGCCGCCGGGGGGCAGGGTGAACGAGAGGTCCTCGAACAACAGCTTGTCGCCGTAGGCTTTCGAGATGTTCTTCACCTCGATGACCTTGCCGCCGAGGCGCTCGGGCACCTGGATGACGATCTGCGCCTTGCCCGGGCGGCGGTCCTTCTGCGCTTCCTGCAGCTCCTCGAACTTGCGGATGCGCGCCTTGGACTTGGTCTGGCGTGCCGCAGGGGTCTGCCGGATCCACTCGAGCTCGCGCGAAAGCGCCTTCTGACGCCCGCTCTCCTCGCGGTTCTCCTGCTCAAGCCGCTTGGCCTTCTTTTCGAGGTAGGTCGAGTAGTTGCCTTCGTAGGGATAGTAGCTGCCGCGATCGAGCTCGAGAATCCAGCCGACCACGTTGTCGAGGAAGTAGCGGTCGTGGGTGATCATCAGCACCGCGCCGGCGTATTCCTTGAGGTGGTTCTCGAGCCACTGGACGCTTTCGGCGTCGAGGTGGTTGGTCGGCTCATCGAGCAGCAGGATGCCGGGCTTCTGGATCAGCAGCCGGGTGAGCGCGACGCGGCGCTTCTCGCCGCCCGACAGGCTTTCGACGCCCATCTCGCCGGGCGGGCAGCGCAGCGCCTCCATCGCGATCTCGAGCTGGTTGTCCAATGTCCACCCGTCGACCGCGTCGATCTTCGCCTGCAGCTCGGCCATCTCGTCGCCCAGCTTCTCGAAGTCGGCGTCGGGCTCGGCCATTTCGGCGGCGATCGCGTTGTAGCGCTCGACGAGGTTGGCGGTCTCGCGCGCCCCGTCCTTGACGTTCTCGAGCACGGTCTTGGTCGGGTCGAGCTCGGGCTCCTGCTCGAGATAGCCGACGGTGATGTTCTCGCCCGGCCAGGCCTCGCCGGTGAAGTCCTTGTCGATCCCCGCCATGATCTTGATCAACGTCGACTTGCCCGCGCCGTTGGGGCCGACGATGCCGATCTTGGCGCCCTGATAGAACTGCAGGTTGATGTTGGCGAGCACCGGCTTGGGCGCGCCGGGGAAGGTCTTCGTCATGCCCTTCATGACGTATGCGTATTGCGCGGCCATCTGTGGGTCCTTCGGGAAAGCGGCAAGTGGCTGGAAATCGGCGCGCAGATAGGCGCTGCGGTGGAGCCCGGCAAGCGGGTTGAGCGCGCCCCCCCGGGCTCAGCCGAGCGAGGTGTCGAGGAACATCATCGCCGCGAGCCCGACCATCATCGCCACGGTCGCGCGCCGGCCGCCGGCGATCCGGGCGTGCATCTCGGGGATGATCTCTGATGCGACGATGTAGATCATCGCTCCGGCCGCGAAGCCGAGCGCCCACGGCAGCAGCGGCAGCGCGGCGGAGACGACCGCGACTCCGAACAGTCCGGCGATCGGCTCGACCAGGCCCGAGGCGAGCGCCGCCAGAACCGCGCGCGGCGGGCTGAAGCCGATCCCCGCCAGCGCGCCCGCGACCGCCAGTCCTTCGGGGATGTTCTGCACCCCGATGCCGATCGCGGTGACCGTGCCGGCGCCCAAGTCGCAGCCGGCGTAGCTCACCCCCACCGCCATCCCTTCGGGAAAGTTGTGCAGGGTGATCGCGGCGACGAACAGCGCGACCCGCCGCCGCCCGAGCGCGGTGGTCTCGGCGATCGCCCCGGGGCCGAGGCCGAGCCGGTCGAGCGGGGGGACCAGCGCGTTGAGCTGCGCGAGCGCGAACGCGCCCAGCAGCACGGCGGCGACGATAGTGGCCGAGGCTTCGACCTGGCTCGCGCCGAACGCCCGCGCCTGCTCGATGCCCGGAATGATTAGCGAGAAGAACGAAGCCGCGAGCATCACGCCGGCGGCAAAACCGAGCAGCATCGTCTGCTGCTGCTCGGTCGGCCGCCCGATCCTGAGAATCGGCAGCGCGCCCAGACCGGTGGCGCTCCCCGCCGCGAGGCTGGCGAGGAAGCCGGTCAATACGATCGAGTCGACCACGGGCGTCAAGGAGGGCGGCGCTTGCCTGGAGGGTTAGCGCCGCTTGCTCCCTGTCGGCCTGGCGGTCGTCGCCCGGGCCTTCTTCGCCGCGTCGTGGACGTCGCTCGCGCCGCCCATGTCGCCCTCGCTGGTGCGACCCGCGCCCGGCCCCGCGCCGAGGTCGGCTCCGGTGGTTGCATCGACTCCCGGATCGGACATCGTCCGCGCGGCCATCGCCGCCGCCACCTTCATCTCGCGCTTGTCGAGCGCGACGGTGGCAAGGCCCTCGCTGCCGTCGGCCGGGGCCAGCTCGTCCATCCGCTCCCACTGGTCGCCCGAGTTCCACGGGCCGTCCATGTCGCCCTCACCCTGCGAGGCGTTGACGTACATGTTGGCGTAGGGCTCGATCCCGGGCAGCTTGCCCGGGGGGAAATTGTCCTCGATCGCGTAGAGCGCCTTCACGAACGACTTCTGGTGGGCCACCTCGCGGGTCATCAGGAAGCCGAGCGCCTCCTTGATCCCGGGATCGTCGGTGATGTTGATCAGCCGCTCGTAAACGATCTTGGCGCGGCTTTCGGCAGCTATGTTGGAGCGCAGGTCGACCGTCGGCTCGGACCGCGAATCGACGTACGCCGCGGTCCACGGGACGCCTGCGGAATCGATCAGCGCCGGGCCGCCGCCGAACAGCAGCGATTCCTTCGCGCTCACGCCGCTCGCGCCGATCTCGCGGTAGAGCTCGGCCTCCGCCATCGCCCCTTCGGCGAGGTTGGCCTTGACGCCCTTGTTGAGCATCGCGACGATCGAGCCGATCACCTCGAGATGGCTCAGCTCCTCGGTCGCGATGTCGAGCAGCATGTCCTTGCGGCCCGGATCGTCTTCGCCGAGGCCCTGCGTGAAATAGCGCATCGCCGCGGCGAGCTCTCCATCGGCGCCGCCGAACTGTTCGAGCATCATGGTGGCGAGGCGCGGGTTGGGTTCGGCCACCCGGACGGTGTACTGCAGCCGCTTGTTGTGCATGAACATGGGAGGCTCTCCTGTGGAGCTTTCTCAATCGGCGGCGCGCGCGCCCGTTCCGGACAATCGCCGCGAACTAAATCAATGTTTCGAAAAAAGTCTTTGGAGTGCGCCCGGCGGTGCGACACCCGCGCCGGGGGCCAGAGCGATGGCTTTGGACCCGGGCGCGCGTTAGGGTCGTTGTGAGAGGGCGGGCGGAGAGTGGTTGGACGATGGAGCACTCCGAACCGGCTGCGCGCGGCGAGCGCGATCCGCCCGAGCCCAGGCAGTCGGCCCGGTTCCTCGCGCTCTATGCGCTCGCTGCCGCCGGGGGATCGGCGTCGTATGCACCGTTTCTGACGGTCGTCCTGCCGCTCAAGGCGTCCGCGCTGGCCGGGCCCGATGCAGTCCGGATCCTGTCTTACGTCGCGTTCGCGGGCGCGCTGGCGGCGAGCGCTTCGAACATCGCCTTCGGCTGGCTCAGCGATCGCACGCGCAACCGGACCGGCTGGATTGTCGCCGGGCTGGCGGCGTCGTGCTCGCTGCTGATCGCGATGCGGTTGGTCGACAACATCGCGCACCTGCTCGCGATGATCGTTCTCTGGCAGATCTCGCTCAACATGATGCTGAACCCGCTGTCCGCATGGGCCGGGGATTGCGTTCCCGACGATCAGAAGGGAACGCTTGGAGGATTGCTGTCGCTGGCGCCGGGGGTGGGGGCGCTTGCCGGCGCGCTCGTGACTGTTCCCGGGCTCGCGGACGGGAACGAGCGCCTGGTCCTGATCGCCGTGCTGGTGACGATGCTGGTCCTGCCGGTGCTGCTGTGGGGCCGGCCGAGGCCGATGCCGCATCTGATGATCGCCCCTGGCACCCCGGGCGGGAATCGCCTTGCCCGGGGCGACGGCGGCGGCGCTCGGGAAGAGATC
>JBHWTG010000286.1:0-2909 GCA_043427735.1 Tsuneonella sp.
GAGTGCCGTTGACCGAGCGGCCGAGGAAAGGAAAATCCTCGTAATAGTAATCGAGTCCTGTCAGCAGCCGGTTGACGAGCGTGCCCACGCGCGACGACCAGATCGCATTGACGCCGGCCGACCAGCTTTCGCTGTCCCGGATCTGATCGCGGAACTGCCGGGTGACCGAATCCACCTGCCCGTCCCCATCGGAGTCGAAGCGCGCGCGCGGCTCATGATACTGCTGGCGCTCGCCCGCATCGGTGTATCGCACCCCGGCGGACACCGTGACCCCGTCAACGGGCGCGAGCTCCGCGCGCAGCTGCGCAACGTTGGAGCTGAGCTTCTGGAAATCCTCGGGCTCGTTGTGATTCCAGCGCCGGTCGGCGAGGAAGTTGCCGTTCGCGTCGGTCGGCACCCCGCGCAGGCGATGGGCATCGAGCAGCTGGTCGTAATGGGTGAACTGGGCAATGATCCGGCCGGCGTCGAATGCGTAGCTCAGGCCGCCGTCGGCGATCAGCGTGCGCGACGAGGCGAAGGAGCGGAAGACGCCGCGATCCTCGAAGAATACCCCCGCCCGCGCGGCAAATCCCCCGCCGATCGGACCCGTGACGTTCCCGGTCACACCGTAACGGTCCTCGTTGCCGACAATCGCTCCGATCTCGCCCCCGAATTCGTCGTTCGGGGTCTTGGTCACGTAGTTGAACAGTCCGCCCGGGGCGGTCTGGCCGTAGAGCATTCCGGCCGGGCCCTTGAGGAACTCGACCCGCTCGATATTTGCCAGCTGGGGCACGGCGAAGCCGATGTAGGGGTTGCCCCGCAGGCCGTCGAAGAAGGTCTCTTCCTGCCGGAAGCCGCGGGCGGTGACCCCGGCATAGCTGAACGCGGTCACGCCGGAGATGTTGCGGTAGAGATCCTGCGCGTCGCGGGCGCCCTGGTCCTCGATCAACTCCTCGGTGATGGTGGTCACGGTGAGGCTCGAATCCAAGGGATTGGTGGGCAACTTGGTGCCCGCGATGTCCTCGACCCGGTACAGCTTCGCGGCGCGGCCGGTCACGACGATGCCCGCCTCGCCCTCCCCGGCGTCGGAAGGCAGGTCGAGCAGACTGTCGCTGCCGGAATCCTAAGCAAAGGCGGCGGCGCTGGGCAGCGCCAGAGCTACGGCCAGCGACAGTCTCGAAATGTGCACGGATAAAGCCCCTCGGAAACGATGGAGCCCGCGCCTATTCCTTTTGCGAGCGCTTCGCAATAGCGATTAGCGCAGAACTGGCCTCAAAGTTCCAAGCGCCCGAAGCACCCCTGGCCGGCGTAGACTGCGCTCGCGCCGAGCTCTTCCTCGATGCGGATCAGCTGGTTGTACTTGGCCAGACGGTCGGAGCGGGCAAGGCTACCGGTCTTGATCTGGCCGCAGTTGGTCGCAACCGCGAGGTCGGCGATCGTCGCGTCCTCGGTCTCGCCCGAACGGTGGCTCATCACCGCGGTGTAGCCGGCGCGCTGCGCCATACCGACGGCCTCGAGCGTCTCGGTCAGCGTCCCGATCTGGTTGACCTTGACCAGCAGCGAGTTGGCGAGGCCCTTGTCGATGCCCATGGCCAGGCGCTTGGGGTTGGTCACGAACAGGTCGTCGCCGACGAGCTGCACGCGCTCGCCGAGCAGGTCGGTGACCGCGGCCCAGCCCTCGAAGTCGTCCTCGCTCATCCCGTCCTCGATCGACCTGATCGGATAATCGGCGCACAGCGCGCCGAGATAGTCGGCCATCTCCACCGGGGAGAGCGAGAGGCCTTCGCCGCTGATCTCGTAGCGCCCGCCCTTGAAGAACTCGGTCGCCGCGCAGTCGAGCGCGAGCACCATCTCCTCACCCGGCTTGAACCCGGCTTGATCGATCGAGGCCATGATGAAATCGAGCGCGGCGCGAGTGCTGGCAAGGTTGGGGGCAAAACCGCCCTCGTCGCCGACCGCGGTGGCGAGGCCTTTGTCGTGCAGCCCCTTCTTCAGCGTATGAAACACCTCGGCGCCCCAGCGCACCGCCTCGGCGAGGCTGGGCGCGCCGACCGGCATGATCATGAATTCCTGGAAGTCGATCGGATTGTCGGCGTGCTCGCCGCCGTTGATGATGTTCATCATCGGCACCGGCAGCACGTGCGCTGCGACCCCGCCGACATAGCTGTAGAGCGGCAGACCGCGCGCGTCGGCCGCGGCTTTGGCCACCGCCAGGCTGGCGCCGAGGATCGCGTTGGCGCCAAGCCGGCCCTTGTTCTCGCTGCCGTCGAGATCGAGCATTGCGAGGTCGATGTCGCGCTGGTCCTCGGCATCGAGCCCGACGAGCAGCTCGCGCAGCTCGTCGTTCACCGCCGCCACCGCCCTGGTCACCCCTTTACCCAGGTAGCGGCCCGCGTCGCCATCGCGCAGCTCGACCGCTTCGTGCGCGCCGGTCGAGGCGCCCGAAGGCACCGCCGCGCGGCCGAAGCTGCCGTCCTCGAGTAATACGTCGACCTCGACCGTCGGGTTGCCGCGGCTGTCGAGGATTTCGCGGCCGTGAATGTCGATGATCGCGGTCATTCGGGCGCTCCGGCGAGGGGGGTGTTGTATATGCCTAGGACACCACCCATATCGGGCGGCAGCCGCCCTCTATGCGGCGGAACTATGCGGCGCAAGTTGCGTTGCAGCATTGACCCCCCGCCCGGACCCGCCGGGCCCGTGGGGATGGGGACTCGAGGGCAAAGGAAAAGATCATGGCCGAAGGCACGCAGAGCGCGAAACCCAAGACCACCCGCAAGGCAGCGGCGAAGCCCGCCGGCGGCGCCGGCCAGTCCGCCGGCGAGACCGCAGCGGCGGCTTCCTCGCAGGCTCAGTCGGCCGACGCCGCGAGCCACCGCGACGAAGCCCGCGGCCGCTTCAACGCCGCGTTGCAGGAAGCCCGCGCCGGACTT
>JBHWTG010000287.1:0-5794 GCA_043427735.1 Tsuneonella sp.
GCAGCGGGACCCGGCCCGCGGCCGCGTCGAGCAGCCGGTCGAGCGTGCAGATGCGCGCGCTGCCGCCGGCGAGGGCGAGTGTCTCCAGCTCGGCGGCATCGCGCGCGGCGACCGGCCCGCTTGCGCCGGTGAGCCGTTCGAGCGTCCAGTCATGGAACACCATCGCCCGTCCGTCGCGGCTTTTCTGGACATCGCATTCGATGCCCATCCCGCGGGCGATCGCCGCGGCGAATGCCGGCAGCGAATTCTCCGGCACCGCGCCGCCGTGAAGCCCGCGATGCGCATAATCCCGCCCGCGCAGCCAGCCGACCCGCGCCGGATCGGGCGCCGGCGCAAGCAGACGGTCAAGCCATGCGAACGGCGACAATCGCATCGACCTCCACCGCCGCGCCCAACGGCAGCACCGGCACGCCGACCGCGCTCCTGGCGTGCTTGCCGGCTTCGCCGAACACTTCGGCCATCAGCTCGCTCGCGCCGTTGGCGACCTTGGGCTGATCGGTGAAGCCGCCGCTCGAATTGACGAACGCGCCCAGCTTGACGACGCGTTCGACCCGGTCGAGCGAGCCGAGCGCGGCCCTGAGCTGCGCCAGCAGCATCAGCCCGCAGGCGCGCGCCGCGGCGATGCCGTCCTCGAGCGAGACATCCTCGCCCAGCCGCCCCCTGACGAGCTCGCCGCCCACGAACGGCAACTGGCCCGAGACGTGCGCGAGGCCGCCGGCGATCACCACCGGGACATACGCGGCGACGGGGGCCGCGGCGTGCGGAAGCTCGATGCCGAGTTCGGCCAGGCGATCGTCGATGGTCATGCGGGTGTTTCCTTTGTTGGCCCTACCGCTGCGCTGCTCGAGGGCTTGTTTTGTCTGCCCTCCCGCTGCGCTGCTCGAGGGCTTGTTCGTCCGCCCCGGCGTTACGCTGCGTGCGGGCGGGCGGGCTGTTCGTCTCCGGTCAGTTGGTCGAGCAGCCACGGCAGCGCCTCGGCCCAGGTGTCGATCCGCGCGTGCGCGTCGCCCGCCGCGTGCGCGCAGGCGATGTGCGGGGCGAGCATCGGCTCGCCGCACAAATGCAGGCGCCTGAGGTGCGGCACCGTCTCGGCGGCGGACTTGTGATGCTGCGCGAGGTCGTCGATGAACACCGCCCGGCTCGGCGCGTATTCCTCGACGATCGCCTTCAGCGCCGGGCCTTTGGGCCCCTGGTTGACGAACACCCGCGCGGCGATCCCGTGGCCGGCGAGCTGCTCGAAGCGCATCTCGCGGTGGCGGTCGGTGAGGTTGGTCAGCACGACCACGTCGGCATGCTCGGCGAGCGCGGCGATCCCCTCGACCGCGCCGGCGATCGGCGCCTGCCGGTGCATCTCGCTGTCGAAGAACCCGCGCAGCAGCCGCCAGACGTCGTCCGGCGCGACCGGCTCGCCGCTCTCCCGCCAGCGCATCGCCTCGGCGAAGTTGTTGCCCTGGAGCCGGAAATCGACCCCCTGCCGCTCGGCGAGCCACTGCTTGAACGGGGCGATCATGTGCAGCAGCACCTCGTCGCAATCCGAGATCACCAGCGGCCGGCTCATCGCGCCAGCTCCGCGCGCGCCGCGGCGAGCCGCTCGGGGGTGACGTTCAATGCGTCGGCGGCGAGCAGCAGGTCGGGCTCGTGCCCGGCGAGATAGTCGAGCACCGCGGCGAGCGTGCCGCGCTCGGTGAGCGAATCGCGCAAGGCCTCCGGGGTCAGTCCGGTGAGCGCGAGCAGCCGATCGGCGCGGTCCTGGTCGGCGAGCACCCAGCCGAGCGCCGACAGCGCCAGCGTGTCGGCGTCTCCCGGACGGTGCGCGGCGGGCTTGGGCGAATGGTCGGCGGTAATTGTCAGCGTCCTTGTTGGGCCCTAAGCGCGCGGGCCAGATGGGGAGACCGGCCGCAGTGGCAAGGCGCATTCTCGTTGTCGAGGACAACGATCTCAACCGCAAGCTGTTCTGCGACGTGCTGCGCGCGAGCGGGTTCACGGTCGAGCCGGTGGCCGACGGCGAGCTGGCGATGAACGCCGCACGCGCGTTCGCGCCCGACCTGGTGATCATGGACATCCAGCTCCCCGGCGTCTCGGGGGTCGATCTGATCGCCGCGATGCGCCGCGACGCCGGCTTGCGCGACACCCCGGTGCTGGCGGTGACCGCCTACGCCGGCAAGGGCGACGAGCAGCGCATCCGCGACGCGGGGGCGACGGGGTATCTCTCCAAGCCGGTGTCGATCGGCCCGTTCATGGCCGCGGTGCGGGGGTTGGTCGGTTAGGCCGCGATGGGACTGGCGTACTATCCTCGGCCCGGCGAGATTCTCGTCTGTCACTACGACCGCGTCGCGATGGGTGCTGAGATGATCAAGAGCCGCCCGGTTGTGGTGATCGGCCCGCGATTGCGCCGCCGTGGAAATCTTGTCGGCGTCGTGCCGCTCAGCACCACCGATCCCGCTCCTGCCGAGAATTACCATTGCCGACTGGAGCTGACGGCAGCGCTTCCGGCGCCATTCGACCGCCCGGTCATGTGGGCCAAGTGCGACATGTATGGCTCGGTCGCGCTGGAGCGATTGGATCGTTTCAAGCTCGCACCGCGGCAGCGCGGCGCTCGTCGGCAATGGGTGGCGGGCAAAGTGTCGGACGAGCAACTCGCGCAATTGAGAAAGGCCGTTCTGCATGGCCTCGGCTTTGCCCAACCTTGACAAAATGCATCCTCAAATCTACCTGTGCTCTGTTCCCGCTCTGCTTCGGCATCGGGCTTGGAGACTGCCTTCGCCGGCAGCCGGCTTGATCGGACGATAACAAGTCGATCAAGTCGTAGTCCTTCTGGAAGGCCGCCTCAGGGCGGCCTTTCTTGCTGTTAGCGCAGCGCCATCTCCGCCACGAACGACACCAGCGTCACCACCAGGCCGATCACGAACACGCGGTAGGCGTAGCCCATGAAGCGGTATTTCTTGCGCGCGAGCACCTGCCCGTTCTGGTAGATGTCGTGCAGCATCGCGCGGAACACCGCCTCGTCGTCCCGCAACTGGGCGAGCACCTCGGCGGTCCACTCGGCCTCGTCCCGCGCGGCGAAATGGCCGAAGAACAGCCGGTTCGCGCCCGCCGGGCCGCCGCTCGACGAGACCGAGGGCAGCACCGCCAGCACCGCGCACAGCGAGCTCAGGAAGGCGAACCCGGCGAGGACCGCGAGGCTCACCGGCAGGTGCCCGGAGAAGGCCCGGCTGACCGAGATCGAGAACACCAGGAAGCTCGCGCCCATCAGGATCGAGGCCTTCTGATCGGCCATCGCCGACAGCTGAAGGGTCTGCTGCTGGGTGGTGCGCACGAGATGGATCGCATGCGGCGAGTAGCTCGGCAGCGCCGCTTCGGCGCCGGTCGCGTCGGTCGCATCGGTTGGCATCGGGCCCGCCCTCCCTCGGAGCCCCCGGGCTTGCCAGCGGCCATGCCGCTTGACAAGCGGGCCCGGCGGCCGCTTTCAGCGGGCAGCCCGCAAAAGGATAGACCACCGGAAATGGACCGCAACGAAGTCGACGCCCGCATCCGCGCGCTCGCCGAACCGTTCAACACCAAGGGCGTCGCGATCGACGAGGACACCTCGTTCGCCGGCGATCTGGAGTTCGACAGCCTGACGGTGATGGATTTCGTCGCCGCGATCGAGGACGAATTCGACATCATCATCAGCATGAACCAGCAGGCCGAGATCGAGAGCTGGGGCGACCTCGTCGACGCCGTTCACGAGATGATCTCGAAGTGAGCCATTCCCATTCCCCGCTCGTGCTGAGCTTGTCGAAGCACGCTAGCCCGGCGCCCGCGTCCTTCGACAGGCTCAGGACGAGCGGAGGTGGGGAATGAGCGAAGGGATCGACGAGCCCGACCGGCCGGAGGCGCGCGAGGGCGGCGGCACTCTGGGAGGCCGCGACCTGTTCTCCAAGTTCGACCCGCTCATCGCGATGCGCGAGAGCCTGCTCGCCACCGGCCAGGAAGACCCGTTCAACCTGGTGATGGAGCAGGTCCTCTCCCCCACCCGGGCGGTCTGCAACGGGCGCGACACGATCCTGCTGGGCACCTACAACTACATGGGCATGACCTTCGACCCCGACGTGATCGCGGCGGGCAAGCAGGCACTGGACGATTACGGCAGCGGCACCACCGGCAGCCGCGTGCTCAACGGCACCTACCAGGGCCACAAGGCGGTCGAGGAGGCGCTGCGCGAGTTCTACGCGATGGAGCACGCGATGGTGTTCTCGACCGGCTACCAGGCCAACCTCGGGATCATCTCGACGATCGCCGGCAAGGGCGACTACATCGTGCTCGACATCGACAGCCACGCGTCGATCTGGGACGGCTGCAAGCTCGGCGATGCCGAAGTGGTGCCGTTCAAGCACAACGACATCGGCGCGATGGACAAGCGGCTCGGGCGCATCCCCGAAGGCGCCGGCAAGCTGGTGGTGCTCGAGGGGGTCTACTCGATGCTCGGCGACGTCGCCCCGCTGGCCGAGATGGTCGCGGTCGCCAGGCGGCACGGGGCGATGGTGCTGGTCGACGAGGCGCACTCGATGGGCTTCATCGGCGAGCACGGCCGCGGGGTGGCCGAGGCGGCGGGCGTGCTCGACCAATGCGACTTCATCATCGGCACGTTCTCCAAGTCGGTCGGAACGGTCGGCGGGTTCTGCGTCTCCAACCACCCCAAGTTCGAGATCCTGCGGCTGGTCTGCCGGCCGTATGTGTTCACCGCCAGCCTGCCGCCGAGCGTGGTGGCGACCGCGGCGACCAGCATCCGCAAGCTGATGCACGGGAGCAACAAGCGCGCGCACTTGTGGGAGAATTCGCGGCGCCTGCACGGCGGGCTCAAGGACCTCGGCTTCGAGCTCGGCACGAGCGAGCCGCAGAGCGCGATCGTGGCGGTGATCATGCCCGATCTCGAGCGCGGCGCGATGATGTGGGAGGCGCTGCTCGAGGAAGGGCTCTACGTGAACCTCGCGCGGCCCCCCGCGACCCCGGCGAACATGACGCTGCTGCGCTGCTCGCTGTGCGCCGAGCACTCGGCCGAGGAAGTCGAGACGATCCTCGGCATGTTCGAACGCGCGGGGCGCGCGGTCGGGATCATCGGGCGGCCGGGCGGCGATTAAGTGCCGGTTCAGCGCGGACCGTTAACCGTAAGCGCTTGAAAAACCGAATCTTCCGGAGAGCCGCCATGACCCACGCCCCCGTTCGCCGCGCGCTCGTCGCGCTTGCCGCAACCGCCGGCCTCGCCGGCTGTTCGTACGGCAGCTACGGCGGGGGGCTCAGCGTCGGTTACGGCACCGGCTATTACGACGACGGCTATTACGGGTACTACGGCGCGCCGGCGTACTACGGCTGGTACGACGATTACTATTACCCGGGCGCGGGCTACTACGTCTACGATCGCGGCGGCCAGCGCTATCGCTGGAACGATCGCCAGCGGCATTACTGGCAATCGCGCGCCGAGCGCCGCGAGGACCGGCGCGAGGTGCGCGAGAACTGGGCCGGCTACCGCCTGGAGCAGCGCGGCGACCGGCGCGACTACCGCGCCGAGCGGCGCGAGAACCGCCAGGACCTGCGCAGCGGGGCGATCACCCGCCCCGAGTTCCGCGCCGAGCAGCGCGCGGACCGGCGCGAGTACCGCCGCGAGAGCCGCCAGAACCGCCGCGACCTGCGGCGCGAGAACCGCCGCGACCGGCGCGACTGACGCCCCCGACCGACGCCCCGATGGATGCCCCGGCCGACGCCCCGGGGGCCGGCCCTAGCCGACCGCGCGGCTGACCGGCTTCACCGGAAGTAT
>JBHWTG010000288.1:0-5757 GCA_043427735.1 Tsuneonella sp.
CGCCAGGACCTCGCCGCCGGACAGGCGCAGCGAGGTGCCCTCGATGCCCTGCTCGATCACCGCCGGATCGTACTTGCGCGGCACGAAGCCGAGCAGGCTGCGGATGCGCAGGGCATACTCGACCAGCGCGGCGAGGTCGGCCCCGGTGCGCGCGCCCTCCCCGGTCTCGAGCACGCGGCCCTGCAGCCCCGCCTCGACGAGGTAACGGTCGAGCGCGGCCTGGTCCTTGAGGTAGACCTCGCTGCGCCCCTTGCTGACCTTGAACAGCGGCGGCTGGGCGATGAACAGGTGTCCGGCCCTGACGATCTCGGGCATCTGCCGGTGGAAGAACGTGAGCAGCAGCGTGCGGATGTGTGCGCCGTCCACGTCTGCGTCGGTCATGATGACGATCTTGTGGTAGCGCAGCTTTTCGAGGTTGAACTCGTCGCGCAGGCCCGTGCCCATCGCCTGGATCAGCGTGCCGACTTCCTTGGACGAGATGATCCGGTCGAACCGCGCGCGCTCGACGTTGAGGATTTTGCCGCGCAAGGGGAGGATCGCCTGGTACTTGCTGTCGCGGCCCGACTTGGCCGAGCCGCCGGCGCTGTCGCCCTCGACCAGGAACAGCTCGCACTTGGCCGGATCGCGCTCGCGGCAGTCGCTGAGCTTGCCGGGGAGCGAGGCCACGCTCATGGCGCCCTTGCGGCTCATCTCGCGCGCCCGCCGGGCGGCCTCGCGCGCGGTGGCCGCGTCGACGATCTTCTGAACGATCGCCTTGGCATCGGCCGGGTTCTCTTCGAGCCACTCGGTCATTTTCTCGCTCATCAGCGATTCGAGCGGCTGGCGCACTTCGGACGAAACCAGCTTGTCCTTGGTCTGGCTCGAGAACTTGGGATCGGGCAGCTTGACCGAGACGATCGCGGTGAGCCCTTCGCGCATGTCCTCGCCGGTCAGGCCCACCTTCTCCTTCTTTAAGAGGCCCGTGCGCTCGGCATAGTTGTTGATCGTGCGCGTCAGCGCAGCGCGGAACGCGGCGAGGTGGGTGCCGCCGTCACGCTGGGGGATATTGTTGGTGAAGCACAGCACGTTCTCGTAGTACGAATCGTTCCATTCGAGCGCGACGTCGATGCCGATCCCGTCCTTGTTCGCGCTGACCGAGATCGGCTCGGGCACCAGCGGCGCCTTGTTGCGGTCGAGGTACTTCACGAACGCGGCGATGCCGCCCTCGTAGAACAGGTCGTGCTCGAGCGGTTCCTCGTGGCGCAGATCGCGCAGGAGGATGCGCACGCCGGAGTTCAGGAACGCGAGCTCGCGGTAGCGGTGCTCGAGCTTCTCGAAGTCGTACTCGGTGACGTTCTTGAACGTGTCGGTCGAGGCCATGAAGGTGACGCGGGTGCCGTTGCGCTCGCGCCCCGGGCCCTTGACGATCAGCGGGGCAACCGCGTCGCCGTTCTCGAACCGCATCCAGTGCTCCTTGCCGTCGCGCCAGACGGTCAGTTCGAGCCATTCGCTAAGCGCGTTGACCACCGACACGCCGACCCCGTGGAGGCCGCCCGAGACCTTGTACGCGTTGTCGTCGGAGGTGTTCTCGAACTTCCCGCCCGCGTGGAGCTGGGTCATGATCACCTCGGCCGCCGACACGCCCTCTTCGGCGTGGATGTCGACCGGGATACCGCGGCCGTTGTCCTCGACCGAGACCGATCCGTCGGGATTCAGTTCGATCAGCACCAGATCGCAGTGCCCGGCGAGCGCTTCGTCGATCGCGTTGTCGGAGACCTCGAACACCATGTGGTGCAGGCCCGATCCATCGTCGGTGTCGCCGATGTACATTCCGGGCCGCTTGCGCACCGCGTCGAGGCCCTTCAGCACCTTGATGCTATCCGCGCCGTAGCCGCTCTCGATGCGGGTGTTTTCGCCCTCGCTGGGAGTGTTCTCGTCCATGCCCATCATATAGGCATCGGGGGGGCGTTTAGGAACCGTGCGAAGCCCCTTCCATCCACAGCCGATTGGTGCTGAAACGCGCGCAAAGGATCGGGAGGTTTTCGATGAAGTTCGCGTTGCTTGCGGCCGCTGCCGCGCTCGTCGCAGCGCCGGTCGCCGGGCAGATGAAGACCACCCCGATGGGGCCGCTGCGCGCCGATCAGCAGCGCTTCTTCGAGCTCTACAAGGAACTGGTCGAGACCGACACGTCGTGGCCCGAGGGCAGTTGCACCCAGGCATCGAGCCAGATCGCCGCGCGGCTGAAGGCGGCGGGCTTCGCCGACGGCCAGATCGTGGCCTTCGGCGTGCCCGAGGCGCCGCGCGACGGGGGCCTCGTCGTCACGCTGCCGGGAACCTCGAAAACCCTGAAGCCGATGCTGCTCCTCGCGCACATCGACGTGGTCACCGCGCGCCGGGCGGACTGGGAGCGCGACCCGTTCACGCTCGTCGAGGAGAACGGGTATTACTACGCGCGCGGCGTGATCGACGACAAGTTCCAGTCGGCGGCGTATGCCGACACGCTGATCCGCCTCAAGGAGGCCGGCAAGGCCCCCCGGCGCACGATAAAGCTCGCGCTGACGTGCGGCGAGGAAACCGACCTCGCGTTCAACGGCGCGCAGTACCTGGCCGAAAAGCGCCGCGACCTGATCGACGCCGAGTTCGCCTTGAACGAGGGCGGGGGCGGGCGCACCGACGGCAAGGGCACGCTGCTGGTTCAGACGATCCAGGTCGGCGAGAAGGTCTATCAGGACTACAAGCTGACCGCGACCAACCCCGGGGGGCATTCGAGCCAGCCGGTGCCCGAGAACGCGATCTACGACATCAGCCGCGCGCTCGAGCGGATCGCGGCGCACGAATTTCCGGCCGAGTTCAACGACACCACCCGCGCATTCTTCGCCAAGGCCGGCGCGATGCGGCCCGACGAGACCGGCAGGGCGATGGTCGCGCTGACGAAAAACCTGGCCGACGCCGCCGCGCTGGCGGTGGCCGACAGGGACAAGTCGCTTCATGCCATGCTGCGCACGACCTGCGTCGCCACGCTGATCGACGGGGGCCACGCGCCCAACGCGCTGCCGCAGCGGGTGGAGGCGAACGTCAACTGCCGCATCCTTCCCGGCCACACCCCGGCCGAAGTCAAGGAGCAGCTCGCCCGGATCATCGGCAACGACAGGATCGCCATCGCCTACGCGCGCACCGACAAGCCGCTGGCGAAGCCCCCGGCGCTCGATCCCAAGCTGATCGGCCCGATGGAAAAGCTCGCGGCGAGGCATTTCCCGGGGGTGCCGGTGGTCCCGGCGATGTCCACCGGAGCGACCGACGCGGTGTACACCGGCGGCGCGGGGATCCCGACCTACGGCGTGCCGAGCATCTGGACCGATCCCGACGGCAACGGCACCCACGGCCTCAACGAGCGGGTGGAGGTCAAGGCGGTCTATACCGCGCGCGACTACCTGCACGATCTGGTGTGGGCGCTGGCGAACCCATGACCGCGGCCGATCTCGCCGCACGCCTCGCCGCGCCGTTCGGCTCGTTCCCGCAAATTCTCGCCGACTGGGCCGCGCTCCACCCGGCCAAGCCAGCCCTCCGCGACGAGACGGGCGAACTTACCTGGGGCGAGCTCGGCGAGCGGCTCGAGCGGATCGCCGCGCGGCTGCAGGCCGAGGGCCTTGCGCAAGGCCAATCGGTGGCGATCCTCGGCACTTCGACGATTGCGTATGCGCTGGTGTTCCTTGCCGCGGTGCGCGCCGGCGGGGTGGCCGCGCCGCTGACCACCAGCGCGAGCGCCGAACAACTCGCCGGGATGGCGGCCGACAGCGGCGCCGCGCACATCTTCATCGACCGCGCCAAGCTCGCCGAGCTCGGTCCCGACTGTTTCCCCGGCATGACGAGGATCGTGCTCGACGAGGAGCTCGAGGGGTGGATGGCCGCCCCCGGCACCCGCGCCGCGCCATTCGAGCCGAACGAGCGCGACCCGTTCAACATCATCTATTCGAGCGGCACCACCGGCATTCCCAAGGGCATCATCCATTCGCACCTGATGCGCTGGCGCCAGTTCGCCACGACCGCTTCGAGCTTGCTGGCGGGAGGGGCGCCGGTGGTCAGCCTCGCATCGACGCCGCTGTACTCGAACACCACGATGGTCGCGTTCCTCGCGCCGCTGCTTGCCGGCGGGACTGTGCGGGTGATGGGCAAGTTCGATACCCGGCGCTGGCTCGCGCATGCCGAGGCCGACCGCACCGCCATGACCATGCTGGTGCCCGTGCAGTACCAGCGGCTGATGGACGAGCCGGAATTCGACCGCTTCGACTTGTCGGCGCTGCGGCTCAAGTACTGCACATCGGCGCCGTTCTCGGCCGAACTGAAGCGCGAGGTGCTCCGGCGGATGCCCGGGGCGCTGATCGAAATCTATTCGATGACCGAAGGCGGGGTCGTGTGCCTGCTCCCGTGCCACGAGTTTCCCGACAAGCTCCACACCGTCGGCCGGCCCGCGCCGGGCAGCGAGCTGAAGGTGCTGGACGACGAAGACCGCGAGGTGCCGGCTGGCACTCCGGGCAATCTCGTCGGGCGGAGCCAGACGATGATGTCGGGCTACAAGAACCAGCCCGACAAGACGCGCGAGGGCTACTGGACCGACCCGGCCACCGGCGAGGTCTGGCAGCGGATGGGCGACATCGGCCGGATCGATGCCGACGGCTTCGTCGAGCTTGTCGGGCGCGCGAAGGACATGATCATCTCGGGCGGGTTCAACATCTTTCCGAGCGATCTCGAAGCGGCGCTGGAGAGCGATCCGCGGGTGGCGGAGGCGGCGGTGATCGGCGTCCCGAGCCGCCGTTGGGGCGAAACCCCGGTCGGCTTCGTGCGGCTGGCGGCGAGCTTCACGCAAGCGCACGTGCCCGCGATCCTGTCGGAAACCAACGCCAGGCTCGGCAAGACGCAGCGCCTCGCCGCGCTCCACGCAATCGCCCAAATGCCCCGCAGCCATATCGGCAAGCTGCTCAAAACGGAATTGCGGGCGCTGGCCGACACGCTCGATCCCGTGGCCTGAAGCCGCGAAGGAGGGCTCTGTCGCGCGCGGCCGCCCGCCCGCGCTGCGGTCAGAACGGCAGGTTGGCGAGTAGGAGAAAGCCGTTCACGGTAAGCAGCGCGCCGAGCGCCCCCAGCGCCGCCGCCGCGATCAGAAGCGCCCGGTTGTGCGCCAGGATCGCCACCGAGCCGAGCACCAGCGCAAGCTGCAGCACGACCTCGGCATAATCGAAGTTGTCGTCGCGCGCCTCGGCCACCGCGCGTTGCGCCTCGAAATCGCGCGCTTGCGCCATGAGCTGCCGCTTGCCTTCCCCGCGCAGCGGATCGCCGGGAGCGGCGGGATCGGGCTCGTCGTCGTAGCGGGCGATCGTCGAGCGGTAATCTGCCAGCCGCTGCTCGATCTCGGCGCGCTCCACCGGCCCGGCGGAGGGCAGGCGGGCGGCAAGTTCGGCCGCTTCGATCTCGTAAGCGGTCTGGCGGATGTTCTTGGCCTGGTAGAACGCCCAGGTGTCGCTTGCGCGGATGTTGCTGGCGATCATCGCGTCGGTCGCGTTGCCCCCGCCGAGGCCGCCGATCGCCAGCGTCGCCGCCATCACCGCGATCAGCAGCGCGGCGCGGTGGGCGAACTGCTCCCCATCGGCGCGGTCGGAGCGCTCCTCGCGCAGTTCGGCGATCAGTTCGGCGGCTTCGTCGGTCCCCATGCGCGCGATCCCTTTTCCCCAAGGAACGGCGATAGCGAGCGTGGGCGCAGAAAACGTGCAAGAACCCGACACC
>JBHWTG010000289.1:0-9146 GCA_043427735.1 Tsuneonella sp.
CACTCGCCGCCAGCTCAAGACCCTGATCTATTCCGCGCTGGCCGACAGCCGCGCCTGAGGAGCACGCCGATGACCGATCCGATCACCTCCCACCGCGACGGCGACGTGCTCGTCGTCGTGTCGAACAACCCGCCGGTGAACGCGCTCGGCCAGGCAGTGCGCGCCGGGCTCAAGCGCGAGATCGAAGCCGGTCTCGCCGACGACGGCATCAAGGCGATCGTGATCCGCTGCGACGGGCGCACGTTCTTCGCCGGGGCCGACATCACCGAGTTCGGCAAGCCGCCGCAGGGCCCGAGCCTGCCCGAAACGCTCGATGCGATGGAGGCGAGCGACAAGCCCGTTGTCGCGGCGATCCACGGCACGGCGCTGGGCGGCGGGTGCGAAGTAGCGCTCGCGTGCCATTACCGGGTGGCGGTGCCGAGCGCGAAGCTGGGGCTGCCGGAGGTCAAGCTCGGGCTGATTCCGGGCGCGGCGGGCACCCAGCGACTGCCGCGGCTGGTCGGGGCGGAGGCGGCGCTGCCGCTCGTCGTCGGCGGCGATCCGATCTCCGCCAAGCATGCGCAAGCGATTGGTCTGGTTGATGAAATCGTCAGCGAGGACAGCCTCGAGGCCGATGCGGTGGCGTTCGCGCGCAGCAAGGTCGGCCAGCCGGTGCCGCGCGCCTCGGAGGGCACGAAGAACCAGGACGGGGTCAAGAATCCGGGGCTGTTCGATGAATTTCGACGCAGCGAGGCGCGTCGAATTCGTCACTTCGACGCGCCCAATGCGGCGATCGAGGCGGTGAAAGCCGCTGGTGAGCTGCCTTACGCCGAAGGAGTGAAGCGCGAGCGCGAGCTGTTCATGAAGCTGATGACCGGCACCCAGTCGGCCGCGATGCGCCACTACTTCTTCGCCGAGCGCGCGGCGAACAAGATCGACGACGTGCCCGCCGACACGCCGCTGATCCCGATCGACAAGGTCGGCATCATCGGCGCCGGGACGATGGGCGGCGGGATCGCGATGAACTTCCTGTCCGCGGGCATCCCGGTGACGATTCTCGAAATGCAGCAGGAGGCACTCGACCGCGGCACCGGCACGATGCGCCGCAACTACGAGAACACCGCCAGGCGCGGCCGGATGACCGGCGACGCGGTCGAGAAGGCGATGGGCCTCTTGAAGCCGACGCTCAACTACGGCGAGCTCGCCGACTGCGACCTGGTGATCGAGGCGGTCTACGAGAACATGGACGTCAAGAAACAGGTGTTCGCCAGGCTCGACGAGGTGGTCAAGCAGGGCGCGATCCTCGCGTCGAACACCAGCTACCTCGACGTCGACGAGATCGCCACCGCGACGAGGCGCCCGGGATATGTCCTCGGGCTGCACTTCTTCTCGCCCGCCAACGTGATGAAATTGCTCGAGATCGTTCGCGGGCGCGAGACGCGGCCCGATGTGCTCGCCACCTGCATGAAGCTCGCCAAGACCATCGGCAAGGTCGCCGTGGTCAGCGGCGTATGCCCCGGGTTCATCGGCAACCGCATGCTCTCGCCCCGCCAGCAGCAGGCCAACGCGCTGCTGATGGAGGGCGCCAACTACTGGGAGATCGACGACGTCCTGCTCGAGTTCGGCTTCCCGATGGGGCCGTTCCAGATGGGCGATCTCGCCGGCACCGACATCGGCTGGCACCGCGATCCCAGCCGCATCGAGACCATCCGCGACGCGCTATGCGCCAGGGGCCGCTTCGGCCAGAAGGCGGGCAAGGGCTATTACGACTACGACGAGGCGCGAAACCGCCAGCCGTCGGAAGAAACGAGGGCGATCATCGCCGAGTTCGCCGCGAAGGAAGGCAAGCCGCAGCGCGAAATCTCCAAGGACGAGATCCGCGAGCGGCTGCTCTACCCGATGGTCAACGAAGGCGCCAAGATCCTCGACGAGGGGATGGCCCAGCGCGCAAGCGACATCGACGTGGTGTGGATCAACGGCTACGGCTGGCCGCTCTACACCGGCGGGCCGATGTTCTGGGCCGATACGATCGGTCTCAAGACCGTCGTCGAAGGGCTTGAAAAGCATGGGCTTCCCGTAAGCGACTACTTGCGCCGCAAGGCCGAGGCAGGCGAGAAGTTCAACGGTTGAAGAAAGCGGGTGACCGGGTTCCGGCCGTCTTCGACTGCTGTCGTGCCCGCGAACGCGGGACCCATGGACAAACCGGGCATGCCCCTGCGACGGTCGGTTGGGCGGCGCGGCCCGACGCCGGATCCCCCCCTCCGCGGGGATGACACAAAGGGTGCGCGAGCACGAAACCGTCAATGACTTTCGCGGACCCACAAATGCCCGTCATCGTCGGGGTCGGCCAGTGTGTCGAGCGGATCGGCGAGCCCGGCTACGCGGGCCGCTCCGCCGCTGACCTCGCCGCCTCGGCGGCCGAGCGGGCGATCGCCGATGCCGGCGCCGCGCGCGACGTCAGGCCGCTGATCGAAGTCGTCTCGGCGATCCGCACCTTCGAGGATTCGGGCGCCGCGCCCTCCCCGTTCGGCAAGCCCGACAAGTTCCCGCTGGCGGTCGCCCGCCGGCTCGGTCTGACGCCGAAGCGGGCGATCCTGGAGGCGGTCGGCGGCCAGTCGCCCGTGACCGCGCTGGTCGAGATGGCGGAGCGCATCGCCCGGGGCGAAACGCCGGCAGGCCTGGTGTTCGGGGGCGAGGCGATCTCGACCACGCGCCACCTCGTCAGCCGAGGCGAGACGCGCGACTGGGCGGAGACCGACGAGGGCGAAATCGAGGACCGCGGTTCGGCGCGGATGCTCACCGCGCCGGGCATCCGCCACGGCATCGTCAGCGCGGCCGCAGCCTATGCGCTGCTCGAGAACGCGCGCCGCGCGCGGCTCGGCATGAGCCGCGAGGACTACCGCGCGGCGATGGGCGAGCTGTTCGCGCCGTTCAGCGCGGTGGCGGCCGAAAATCCCTATGCGAGCGCGCGGGGCGCCCCGCTCACCGCCGAGGAGATCGCCACCGTCACGCCGAAGAACCGCATGATCGCCGACCCTTTTCCGCTGAAAGTGGTCTCGCGCGATCAGGTGAACATGGGCGCGGCGCTGCTGGCGATGTCGGTCTCGGCGGCGCGCGAGGCCGGCGTGCCCGAGGACCGCTGGGTCTGCATCCACGGCGCGGCGCAGGCGGCCGAGCCCGACATCCTCGAACGCGCCGATCCGGGTGCCTATCCCGCCGCTGCGGCCGCGCTCGATGCGGTGCTGGCGGCGGCCGGCAGGCGGATCGACGAGATCGACACGCTCGATTTCTATTCGTGCTTCCCAATCGCGGTGTTTTCGACCGCGATCGATCACCTCGGTCTTTCGCCGCACGATCCGCGCGGCCTGACCGTGACCGGCGGACTCCCTTACTTCGGCGGCGCGGGCAACGGCTATTCGAGCCACGCGATCGCCAGCACCGTCGAGCGGCTGCGCGCCGCGCCCAGCACGTTCGGCCTGGTCGGCGCGAACGGCGGGTTCCAGAGCAAGTACGCGGCGCTGGTGCTCTCGTCCCGGCCGGGTGGGTTCACCGGATGGAGCGAGGCCGTGCAGCACCACCCCGCCCCGCCCGAGCTCGCCGAGCTGGTCCAGGGGCGCGGCACCATCGAGACCTATACGGTGATCCACGGCCGCGACGGCCCGGCTTACGCGGTCGCCGTCGGCCGCCTGCCCGACGGCCGCCGCTTCATCGCCCGGAGCGACGATCCGGCGACGCTCGCGGCGATGGTCGAGCACGACCCGCTTGGCGCGGAAGTCTCGCTGGCCAACGACGGCGAACGCAACAGTTTCACCCTGTCTTGAACCCTGCCCGTTCGTGTCGAGCGGAGGCCGGAGGCCGTAGTCGAGACACCACCCCCCGTGTCTCGACTACAGCCTGTCCTGAGCGGCCGGCCTGTCGGCCAGCCGAAGGGCTCGACACGAACGGGGGTGGTTCAAACCGGAAGGAATTGGCTCTAGCATTGGCAGGCAAGGGAGAACGCGATGACCGAAGCCGCCGCGCATCATGAATGGGTGCGCCGCCCCGCCTCCGCTTCGGCGGGCACGAACTGCACCGCCCCGCAGTACGAAGCGATGTACCGCCGCAGCATCGACGACAGCGACGGGTTCTGGCTCGAGCAGGCCGAGCGGCTCGACTGGGTCGAAAAGCCCACCAAAGCGGGCGACTGGAGCTTCGATCCGGTCGACATCAAATGGTTCGCCGACGGTCGACTCAATATCTGCCACAACGCCGTGGACCGCCACGTCGCGGCGGGGCACGGTGACCGGATCGCGCTGATCTTCGAGCCCGACGATCCCGCCGGCGAAGTCCGCCGAATCACCTACGCCGAGCTCGAGCGAAACGTAATGTCGGTCGCCAACACATTGAAAAAGATGGGGGTTCGTAAGGGCGACCGGGTCACCATCTACATGCCGATGGTACCCGAGGGGGCCTTTGCGATGCTCGCCTGCGCGCGGATCGGCGCGGTGCACTCGGTGATCTTCGGCGGCTTCAGCCCCGAGGCGATCGCCGGGCGGATCGAGGACTGCGCGAGCGACTGGGTGATTACCGCCGACGAAGGGCGGCGCGGCGGCAAGCTCGTACCGCTCAAGAACAACGTCGATCAAGCGCTTGAAAAGGTGCCGGTGAAAGGTGTCATCGTGTTCCGCCATACCGGCGGCGCGGTGACCATGACCCCGGGCCGCGATCACTGGTTTCACGAGCTGTCGCAAGGGGTTCCCGCCGATTGCCCGTGCGAGCCGATGAATGCCGAGGACCCGCTGTTCATCCTCTACACCAGCGGCTCGACCGGCAAGCCCAAGGGGGTGCTGCACACCACCGGCGGCTACGCGGTGTGGACCGAGACCACCTTCCGCTACGTGTTCGACTATCGGCCGGGCGAGGTGTTCTGGTGCACCGCCGATATCGGCTGGGTCACCGGGCACAGCTACGTCGTCTACGGCCCGTTGCAGAACGGCGCGACCGCGCTGATGTTCGAAGGGGTGCCGAACTGGCCCGATCACGACCGCTTCTGGGCCACGGTCGCCAGGCACCGCGTCACCATCTTCTACACCGCGCCGACCGCGATCCGCGCGCTGATGCGCGAGGGCACCGGGCCGGTGAAGAAGCACGACCTCGGCTCGCTGCGCCTGCTCGGCACCGTCGGCGAGCCGATCAATCCGGAAGCCTGGCGCTGGTATTCGGACACCGTTGGCAACGGGCGGCTGCCGGTGATCGATACCTGGTGGCAGACCGAAACCGGCGGGGTGATGATCACCACCCTGCCCGGCGCACACGACATGAAGCCGGGCAGCGCCGGCCTGCCGTTCTTCGGCGTCGTGCCGCAACTGGTCGATGGCGACGGCGCGGTGCTGGACGGCGCGGCGAGCGGCAACTTGTGCATCGCGCGCTCGTGGCCCGGGCAGGCGCGCACCGTGTACGGCGATCACGACCGGTTCGTGCAGACCTATTTCAGCACTTACACGGGCAAGTACTTCACCGGCGACGGCTGCCGGCGCGACGCCGACGGGTACTACTGGATCACCGGGCGGGTGGACGACGTGATCAACGTCTCCGGCCACCGGCTGGGCACCGCCGAGGTCGAGAGCGCGCTGGTGCTGCACGACAAGGTGGCGGAGGCCGCGGTGGTCGGCTTCCCGCACGACATCAAGGGCCAGGGCATTTACTGCTACGTCACGCTCAACGCCGGCGAGGAGCCGAGCGACGCGCTCGCCGCCGAGCTGCGAAGCCAGGTGCGGCGCGAGATCGGCCCGATCGCCAGCCCCGACCATCTGCACTTCACCCCCGCGCTGCCCAAGACCCGCAGCGGCAAGATCATGCGCCGCATCCTGCGCAAGATCGCCGAGAACGAGCTCGGCACGATGGGCGACACCACGACGCTGGCCGACCCGGGCGTGGTCGAGGCGCTGATCGAGGGGCGGCTGAACCGCTGACGCCCCTCCATTAGCCCAACCCCGCTCACCCTGAGCTTGTCGAAGGGTGCCGGCGCCACGCGAGCGTGCTTCGACATGCTCAGCACGAGCGGGTGTGGATTAGAGTGGTGGTGCGGGATGTGCCTCGAGCCAGCGCACCAGATCCCCGATCACCGCGTCCTTTTCGGGCTCGTTGTAGATCTCGTGGAACAGGCCGGGATACGTGATCACGGTCTTGTCCGGCGCGCCGATCGCCGCGATCACCGGGCGCACGGGCCCGAGCGGAACGAGGCTGTCGGCCTCGCCGTGCTGGATCAGCACCGGCACGCGCATCCGCGGCGCGTCGCGGACGTAGCGGGGCAGCGGCGCGAACAGCTCATGCGCGGTGCGCGCGGGCACTTTGCCGGTCGTCACCAGCGGGTCGGCGGCGTAAGCCGCGACGACTGCGGGGTCGCGGCTGATCGCCTCGGGCGGGAGCGCGACGGTGCCAAGCCCCGGCGCGATCGCCGAAAGCAGCTTCACCGCCAGCCGTTGGCCGGCCGGCACGCGGGCACCGATCAGCGGGCCCGACAGGATCAAGCCCGAGAGGTCCTCCGGCCAGCGCACCGCATACCCGAACGCGACGTTGCCGCCCATCGAATGCCCCAGCAGCTTGATCGTGCGCACCCCGTGCCGCGCGCGCACTTCGCCGACGAACGCGTGGAAATCGGCGATCACCCGGTCCATCCGATCGACCAGCGCGCGCCGGCCGCCCGAACGGCCGTGGCCGCGATGGTCGAGCGCGTGGAGCGCGTAGCCGAGCGGGACGAGGCGGCGAACGAGATTGCCGTAGCGCCCGCCGTGCTCGGCGTAGCCGTGCGCGATGGCGATCACGTCTTTCGGCTCGCCGTCCGGCAGCCAGCTCCGGGCGTGGAGCGGCACCCCGCCCTCGCCCGTCAGCGTCCATTCGCGGGTCGGTGCCGCCGTCATGCCGCCAGCCTATCTCAGGTGACCGCGGCGCGCACCTTGAATTCGGGCCGGTCCCACGCCCGCTCGGCCATTACTCCGGCCAGCACGTCGACCGCCGCGGCGATGTCGGCGTACCGGGTGTAGAGCGGGGTCAGCCCGAAGCGCAGCACGTCGGGCGCGCGGAAGTCGCCGACCACGCCGCGGGCGATCAGCGCCTGGACGATCGCGTAAGCTTCGGGGTGGGCATAGGAAATCTGGCTGCCGCGCGCGGCCGGATCTTCCGGGCTGGCGAGCGCGAACCCGTGGCGGGCGCACAGCGGCGCCATGCGCGCCGCGAACAGCGCGCCCATCGCCCGCGATTTCGCGCGCACCAGCGCCATGTCGGCTTCGAGCAGCAGGTCCACCCCTGCTTCGAGCGCCGCGAGCCCGAGGATCGGCGGGGTGCCGACGAGGAACCGCGCGATGCCCTCGGCCGGGGTGTAGGCGTCCTCGAAGTCGAACGGGCGCGCGTGGCCGAACCAGCCCGCCAGCGCGGGCCGCGCGCGCGCCTGATGCCGCTCGGCGACGAAGATGTAGCCCGGCGCCCCCGGTCCGCCGTTGAGGAACTTGTAGCCGCAGCCCACCGCGAAGTCCGCCCCGGCCGCGTTGAGGTCCACCGGAATCGCGCCCGCGCTGTGGCTCAGGTCCCAGATCGCCAGCGCCCCCCTGGCGTGCGCCGCGGCGGTGGTCGCGGCGAGGTCGCGGATGCGGCCGGTGCGGTAATGGACCTGGGTGAGCAGCACCGCCGCGGTGTCGTCGCCGATCGCGGCCTCGATTTGATCGGGTTCGACCAGCCGGGCGGGCTGTCCGGTGAGCGCCTCCAGCCCCTGCATCATGTACACGTCGGTCGGGAAGTTGCCGCGCTCGGAGAGGATCACGCTGCGCCCGGAGTCGATCGAGCGCGCCGCGCACAACGCCTTGAACACGTTGACCGAGGTCGAATCGCAGGCGATCACCTCGCCCGGACCGGCGCCGATCAGCCGGGCGATCTTGTCGCCCACGCGGCTCGGCGCGTCGAGCCAGCCCGCGCTGTTCCACGCGCCGATCAGCCGCTCGCCCCACTCCTCGGTCACGACTCGCGCCAGCCGCGCCGGGGTGTCCCGCGGCAGGCATCCGAGCGAGTTGCCGTCGAGATAGATGACCCCGTCGGGCACTTGAAACCGCGCGCGGTAGCCGCGCAGCGGGTCGGCCGCGTCGAGCGCTGCCGGGTCCATCAACCGAGGTCCATCAGTAGAGCTTGACCTCGATCAGGCGCGGCCCCGCCTCGGCGTTGGCATCGAGCAGCGCGCGGGCCAGCCCCTCGGCGGTGTCGACCTTCACGCCGGGCACGCCCATCGCCTTGCCCATCGCCAGCCAGTCGATCGCCGGCCGGTCGATGTCGATCATCGTCAGCGCCGCCTCGCTCGGGCGCTCGCCCGCGCCCATGTTGGCGTACTCGGCCTTGAGGATGTTGTAGGTGTTGTTGGCGAACACCACGGTGGTCACCGGCAGCCCCTCGCGCGCCTGGGTCCACAGCGCCTGGATGGTGTACATCGCGCTGCCGTCGCCGACGAGGCAGATCGTCCGCCGGTCGGGGCAGGCGAGCGCCGCGCCGGTCGCCACCGGCGGGGAATAGCCGATCGAGCCGCCGAGGTTGTTGATCATGTCGTGCGGCCGCGCGCCCAGCGTGTGGCTCATCGATTCGCGCCCGCTCGTGAGGCTCTCGTCGACCACGATCGCGTTCTCGGGAATGCCCGCGCACAGCGCGTGGGCGATGCTCACGGGGTCGAGCGCCCCGCTGGGGACCGCGCAGTCCGCCGCGGCCTGGAAAGCGGGCTGGGCATTGCCGACCCCGAGCGCCTCGACCAGCATTTCGAGCGCGGCGGTGCTGTCCTCGTCGGGCTCGCTCAGCACGTGCACTTGCGTGCCCGGGGCCTTGAGCAGGCTCGGCTGGCCCGGGTAGCTGAAGAACGCCACCGGCTCCTTCGTCTCGAGCAGGATAAGGTGCCTCACCGGCGCGAGGAACTTGAGCGCCGGCGCGACCGAGTAGGGAATGCGCTCGAGCGGCACCCGCCCCGCCCCGCGCTCGATCCGGTTGGTGAAGAACTGGCTCGCGAGCCGGCAGCCGGTGCCCGCGGCAACCTTCCCGGCAAGCTCGAGCGGGGCGATCCGGCACGCCTTGTTGGCGAGGATCAGCATCGCCGGCTCGCCCGAGCGCAGGACCTTGGCGACCTCGTCGATCCGCCGCGCATCGGGCGCCTTCCGCACGGG
>JBHWTG010000290.1:0-8652 GCA_043427735.1 Tsuneonella sp.
GTCTGCCGGCTATGCGGGCGACAAGACCGTGCGCGTCGCCCTGCCCGACGGGCCCGGCGCCGACCTGCTGCTGAGCGAGCTCGCCGCCGACTGGCAGGCGATCGGTGTTTCGGCGGTGCGCGCGCGCGCCGGCGAGCCCGCCGACCTCGAGCTGATCGACGTGCTCGCGCGGTTCGGCGGGCGCCGCTGGTATCTCAATCAGTTCGCCTGCGCGGTCCGGCGCGCCTTGTGCTCGCCCGAGGCCGACGCGCTGGTGCGCGAGGCGGTGCGCGAGACCGACCCGGTCGCGCGCGAGACGATGCTGGCCGAGGCCGAGGCGCGGCTCACCGCCCAGCAGGGCTACATCCCGCTGGGGGCGCCGGTGCGCTGGTCGCTGGTGCGCGGCGACATCGAAGGGTTTGCAGAGAACCGCTGGGCCGTGCATCCATTGTTTCCGCTGGCGCTCGGCCCCAGCTGATGCGCGAAAGGAGATCGGATGGACCGTGATAGCCCCCCGCCCGGCCGGGCGCGGCCGATGGGCTTCGAGCTGCCGACGGGCACCGACCCCGCCTCGTGCCGCCGCCGGATCGAGGCGATGGAGAAGCTGCTCGAGAACAGCTTCACCGTGCCCGGCGTCAATTACCGCATCGGGCTCGATTCGGTGGTCGGGCTGGTGCCGGTGGTGGGCGATTTCGTCGCCGCGGCGATGGGCATGTATCTCGTGTGGGAGGCGAAGAACCTCGGCATGCCCAAGTGGAAGCTGTGGCGGATGACCGGCAACGTCGCGCTCGACACCGCGGTCGGCGCGATTCCCGTGGTCGGCGACGCGATCGACTTCGTGTTCAAGTCGAACACGCGAAACTTGCGGATGGTCAAGCGCCACCTCGACAAGCACCACCCGGCGGCGCGGACCATCGAGGGGTAATCCGGGAGTTCATCCCCGCCCCGCTCGTCCTGAGCCTGTCGGAAGCGAAGCTGGCCATGGGCCAACGACGTTGTGCGACGCCCAAGTGTTGCGCGACACCCTTCGACAGGCTCAGGGTGAGCGGGTGTGGTTTGGATTCGCGGCAGGATGAACTAGACGCCGCCAATGCCCCCCGAAGTCACCTACTCGAGCTACCTCGACCTCGATCGCATCCTCTCCGCCCAGCACCCCGCCTCGGGCGCGCATGACGAGATGCTGTTCATCATCGTCCACCAGGCGAGCGAGCTGTGGCTCAAGCTGTGCCTGCACGAGCTCACCGCCGCGCGCGCGGAGATCGCCGCCGACGACTTGCGCCCCGCGTTCAAGATGCTCGCCCGCGTCGCCCGCGCGCAGGGGCAGCTGATCGATTCGTGGGACGTGCTGAGCACGATGACCCCGGCGGATTACTCCGAGGTCCGCCCGCACCTCGCCAACTCGAGCGGGTTCCAGAGCGCGCAGTACCGGATGATGGAGTTCCTCATGGGCGGGCGCAATCCCGATATGGTGACGATGCACGAGGCGACCCCCGAGGTGGCGGCGGAATTGCGCGCCGAGCTCGCCCGCCCGAGCCTCTACGACGAGGCGGTGCGGCTGCTCGCCCGGCGCGGTTTCGCGATTCCCGCGGAGGTGCTCGAGCGCGACCACCACGGCGGATGGGTGGCGTCCCCGCAGGTCGAGGCCGCCTGGGCCGAAATCTACCGCGACCCGCAAGCCCACTGGGACCTCTATGAGCTCGCCGAGAAGCTGGTCGACCTCGAATACCACTTCCAACGCTGGCGCTTCGGGCATTTGAAAACCGTCGAGCGCATCATTGGCTTCAAACGCGGCACCGGCGGGACCGCGGGCGTCCCCTACCTCGAAGGCGTGCTCAAGCAGGCGTTCTTCCCGGAGCTGCTGAGCGTGCGAACGGCGATCTAGCCATCTTGATTTCTCGAGACAGTGTGTATATAAATGCACATAGAGCAAGATAGCAAGGCGATCGTCAGGCGTTTGCTCGCGGAAGGTTTCGAACTGGTCGGCGGCAAGGGCTCGCACAAGAAGTTTCGCAGGGGCGCGGTCACGGTGATCGTGCCGCATCCTAAAAAGAACCTGCCGTTTGGAACGGCGAGGAACATCGCGAAGATGGCGGGCTGGCTATGAGCCGGTCCGCGGAGGCCAAGGAGGGCCGGATGCAGTATTTCTATGCGATCGTGCACAGGGACGAAGACAGCGCGTTCGGGGTGTCGTTTCCCGACATGCCGGGATGCTTCTCGGCCGCCGACCGGATCGAGGATGTGCTACCCAACGCCGCGGAGGCTCTGTCGCTGTGGTTCGAGGATGAGAAGGCAACTGCCCCCTCGCGCCTTGACCAGGTGCAAGCTGCCGTCGCGGACGACCTCGCCGACGGCGCGTTCCTGATCGCGGTCCCGCACATCCGCAACGACATGCGCGCCACCCGCGTCAACGTCTCGCTCGAACGCGGCATCCTCGACGCCATCGACCGCGCTGCCCGCGAACGCCGCCTCACCCGCAGCGCCTTCATCGCCCAAGCCGCGCGCAACGAGATCGAGCGGCGGCATTGACGACCGTCGAACGCATCATCGGCTTCAAGCGCGGGACCGGGCGGGACGGCGGGGGTGCCTACCTCGGGGGCGTGCTCCGCCAAGCGTTCCCGAATTGCTGAGCGTGCGGACGGCGATTTGAATTCTGGAAAGCGACCTTACCCAGTTGGCATTCCCGCCTCTTTGCAGTCGGCGGTTTCCTTGTCCTTCCACTCTTTCCAGCGCGATTCGTCCTTGGATTGCAGGAATAGTTGGGCGATCATTCCCGCCTGGGCGCAGGCCTGCATCTTGTCGCCGCCCTTCTTGGCGATATCGTAAACCTCGATTTGGTCTTCAGCTGCGGAGCCAACCGCTGAATCGACAACTGCTTGCTGAGCGTCACATGCCGAAACGCTCAAACCGCCAGCGATAAGCATTGCGTACAGTCTTTTCCGCATCTGGATGGTCTCCAACCCTTTGATATCCCGACAATGACTCAGGAATTCGTCGCTGTCGACACGAAAGCCGCCCAGGCCGTTGATTCCCGCGGACGCGGATCCAGTCGGCGCGACAAGCACCAATCAAGCCTCCAACTCGATGTCCCAATAGAGCCAGTCGCGCCAGGTCTCGTGCAGATACCCTGGCGGGAAGGCCTTGCCGTGCTGGTGGAGCTGCCAGCTGGTCGGGCGGATCGGGCGGACGTGGGGGTGCATCCTGGCCTGCACCGGGGTGCGGCCCCCCTTCTTCATGTTGCACGGGGCGCAGGCGGTGATGATGTTCTCCCACGTCGTGCGCCCGCCGAGGCGGCGGGGGATGACGTGGTCGAAGGTGAGGTCCTTTTCGCTGCCGCAGTACTGGCACTGGAAGCGGTCGCGCAGGAACAGGTTGAAGCGGGTGAACGCGGGAAATTCGCTCGGGCGCACATACTGGCGCAGCGCGATCACGCTGGGGATGCGCATGTCGAGGCTCGGCGAATGGACCTGTCGGTCGTAGCTGGCGACGATGTCCACCCGCTCGAGGAACACCGCCTTGATCGCGGTCTGCCACGGCCACAGGCTCAGCGGGTAATACGACAGCGGGGTGTAGTCGGCGTTCAGGACCAGCGCGGGGCAGCTTTCCAACTTGCGCGCCGGATCGTCCTCCGCCCGGCGGAAATGCGCGGCTCGCTCGATCAGTTCGGCGTTGAACACGTCTGCGCTCGCCTCCCGTTTGCGGGCCTAGGGACCATTTGCCGATTCGCGAGTCAAGTTCATGACACTTGCTGAATCCACAACCGTTCGGGAGAGGCCGGGACATGACAGCAGCCGTCACCCGCTTCGCCCCGAGCCCCAACGGCTCGCTGCACCTCGGCCACGCATACTCGGCGATCGTTGCGCACGATCTCGCTTCGGCGCGGGGCGGGCGGTTCCTGCTGCGGATAGAGGACATCGACGGCGCGCGCAGCCGGCCCGAGCTGGCCGACGAATTCCGCGCCGATCTCGCCTGGCTCGGGCTCGAATGGTCCGAGGTGCCGCCGCAGTCGGCGCGGCTGGCGAGCTACGAGGTGGCGGCGGACAGGTTGCGCGGGCGAGGCCTGCTCTACCCGTGCACCTGCACCCGCGCGCAACTCGGGGGCCCGATTTATCCGGGAACCTGCCGCGGCCGGGTGGACGCTCCGGCAGGGGCCGCCTGGCGGCTCGATGTCGCCAGGGCGCTCGGCGTTACCGGCCCGCTGACCTGGGACGACGAACTCGCCGGCGTGCAGCGCGCCCGCCCCGGGCTCGAAGGCGACCCGGTGCTGGTGCGCAAGGATGCGCCGGCGAGCTACCACCTCGCGGCCACGCTCGACGATGCGGCCGACGGGGTGACGCTGGTGACCCGCGGGCGCGACCTGTTCGCCGCCAGCCATGTCCACCGCCTGCTCCAGGCGTTGCTCGAACTGCCCGTGCCGCGCTGGCACCATCACTCGCTGCTGGTCGAACCCGACGGGCGCAAGCTCGCCAAGCGGCGCGGTTCTCCCTCGCTCGCCGACCGGCGCCGCGCGGGCGAGGACGGGAACGCGCTGGCAGGGGAATTGCGCGCCCATCGCTTCCCCGCTGGAATTACCCTCGGCCCGGGCCTAGATTAGCGTCATGGACCCATTCCTTATCGTCGTGCTCGTCATCCTCATGGCGCTGGTGGTCTTTTCGCTGGTGCGCGGGATCGTCGCGTTCCTGCGCTCGCACCGCGCGGATATCGACGCCGGCAGCACCCGCCAGCACGAGATGCAGCTGCTGCAGAACCGGATGATGTTCAACCGCATCAAGTATCAGGCGCTGGCGATCGTGGTCGTCGCGCTGATCCTGATGATGACCCGCTGATCGTTCGACAGACTCAGGACAGGTCCGCGCTCGCGTGGTCAAGCTCAACAGAATCTACACCCGCACCGGCGATTGCGGCACCACCGGCCTCGCCGACGGGTCGCGCTGCGCCAAGCACTCCGCGCGGATCGACGCGATCGGCGCGGTCGATGAGGCGAACTCGGCGCTGGGGCTCGCCGCGGTGATGCTCGCAGGCGAGGCGAAGGCCGATGTCGCCCGCATCCAGAACGACATGTTCGATCTCGGCGCCGACATCGCCACTCCCGGTGACCACTTCGCGCCCAGCGACACGGTACTGCGCGTCGTGCCGACACAGGCACAGTGGCTGGAGACGCGGATCGACGCCTTCAACGAAGCGCTTCGTCCGCTCACCAGTTTCGTGCTTCCCGGCGGCAGCGAAGGCGCCGCGCGGGTTCACCTTGCACGTGCCGCGGTCCGCCGGGCCGAGCGGGCGATGACCGCGCTCGCCGAGCGCGAACCGGTCAACCCGGCCGCGCTCGCCTATGTCAACCGGCTGTCGGACTACCTCTTCCAGCTCGCCCGCATGCTCAACGACGAAGGCCGGGCGGACGTGACCTGGGTGCCCGGAGCAAACCGCTAGCCAACCCCGTGCCGCGCCGCTAACCCGCGCACTTTGCTGCAAGTGCGAAGGAACGCGAATGGAAAGCATCGGGGTCATCGGAGCAGGGCAGATGGGCGCCGGGATCGCCCAGACCCTCGCGCAGCACGGCTACCGCGTGCTGCTGTCCGACGTCGAACTCGCTGCGGCCGAGCGCGGCAAGGCGGGGATCGACCGGGCCCTCGGCAAGCTGGTCGGCCGCGGCAAGCTCGGGATCGGCGAGGCCGAAGCCGCGCTCGGCCGGATCGAGCCGGTCGCGGACCTCGCGCCGATGGCGGGGGCCGCGTTCATCATCGAGGCTGCGACCGAGAACGAGCGCGTCAAGCGCTCGATCGTCGAGGCCGCGGGCAAGGTGCTCGGGCCCGATGCCGTCATGGCGTCCAACACCAGCTCGATCCCGATCACCCGCATGGCCGGCTGGACCGCCGATCCCGCGCGCTTCATCGGCCTGCATTTCTTCAATCCGGTGCCGGTGATGCGCCTGATCGAGGTCATCCCCGGCCTCGCCACCGCACCCGCCACCATCGAGCGCGCCCGCGCGCTCGCCGCCTCGCTGGGCAAGGAAGTCGTCGAGGTGCAGGACGAGCCCGGCTTTGTCGTCAACCGCATCCTCATCCCGATGCTCAACGAGGCGATCTTCGTGCTGGGGCAGGGGACCGCGAGCATCGCCGACATCGACAAGGGCTGCCGGATCGGCCTCAACCACCCGATGGGACCGCTCGAGCTCGCCGATTTCATCGGGCTCGACACCGTGCTCGACATCGTCCGCGTGCTCTACTCGACCACCGGCGACAGCAAGTACCGCCCCGCGCCGCTGCTGGTGAAATACGTCGAGGCCGGCTGGCTCGGCCGCAAGTCCGGCAAGGGATTCTACGACTATTCGGGCGAGGCGCCGATCCCCACCCGCTGAACCCCGGGAACGCGCCGGCCCCGGCCAGCGTTCGCGGATTCGAAGGAGTTCACCCATGGCCACCGACCCCGATCTCGCCCCCGAAACCCACAATTCCGAGCAGGACGACGAGCAGGAGCAGGCGCAGACGGTCGCCGATCAGGCACTCGCGCTGCGCAAGGGCGATCCCACCGCGAGCGTCAAGGTGGGCGGCGGCAACGTGCAGGACCTGGTCGACCACATGCGCGACATGGAGAGCTCGGGCCGCATCGACATGGGGGCCTACGAAGGCGAGGAGAACATGGACGACAACGAGGACAAGTACGGCGAGGAGGCCAAGCCCGGTCCCGACCGCCTGTCCGACGGCTCGTACTGATCCTCCCCCTCAGAAGGTGGGCGGCGGCGGGCCCTCGCTCGCATCGTGCGACAGGATGATCACGGTGTCGTGCGGCACTTCGTCATCCGCGCTTTCCTCGCCGCCCGCGCGCTGATCGATCGGCGTCGGATCTTCCCCCGTCGCCGGATCGATCAGATCTTCGTCCGGAAGGAACTGGACCTTGACGGGGAGCCGGCGGGCTTCGCGGACGGTGGCCGGCGGCGCCCTCTCGGCCTTCCGCTCGACAATCTGCCGTTTGGCGAGGTCGACCGCTCCATCGCCATTGCCCGTGCCGACGATGCGCGCCACCCCCACGAGCACGATCGCCGCGTAGAGCAGGGCGAACCAGCGATTGCGAAACAAGACGCCGCGCATCGCGCGAGCATAGCGGCGATCGGTTAATCCCCGCTTTCGCCCGCCTCGCGTTTGAGCGCGTACAGCGTCTCGAGCGCGTCGCGCGGTGAGAGCGCATCGACGTCGAGCGCGCGGAGCGTCTCTCGCAGGGCATCGCACTGGGCCTCCTCGGCTTGGGCCGCGGCGGCGAACAGCGGCAGGTCGCCGAGGCCGGCGGCGAGCCCGCCGGTGGCGGCGCGGCCTTTCTCGAGCTTGTCGAGCACGGCTTTCGCGCGGGCGACGACCTGCGGCGGGACCCCGGCGAGCCGCGCGACGGCCAGCCCGTAACTACGGTCGGCTGGGCCTTCGGCGAGTTCGTGCAGCAGCACCAGCTCGCCCTTCCACTCGCGCGCGCGGACGTGGTGGAGACTCAGCGCTTCGCACGTCTCGGCGAGGCGGGCGAGCTCGTGATAGTGCGTGGCGAACAGGCAGCGGCTGCGGTTGGCCCCGTGCACCGCCTCGGCCACCGCCCAGGCGAGCGCCAGTCCGTCGTACGTCGAAGTGCCGCGGCCGACTTCGTCGAGGATCACGAACGAGCGCTCGGTGGCTTGAGCGAGGATCGCCGCCGTCTCGACCATCTCGACCATGAACGTCGAGCGGCCACGGGCGAGCTGGTCGCTCGCGCCGACCCGGCTGAACAGGCGGTCGACGAGACCCACGACGGCGCTCGCGGCTGGCACGAAGGAGCCGGCCTGCGCGAGTAGCACGATCAGCGCGTTCTGGCGCAGGAAGGTCGACTTGCCACCCATGTTGGGCCCGCCGATCAGCCACAACCGATCGTCGAGGCCGAGCGCGCAATCGTTGGCGACGAATCGCTCGCCCGCGGCGGCCAATGCCGCCTCGACCACCGGGTGCCGCCCGCCTTGGACCTGCAGCACCGGCTCGTCGGCGATCGTCGGACACGCCCACCCGCCTTCCGCGGCGCGCTCGGCGTGGCTCGCGGCGACATCGATCCGGGCGAGCGCGGCGGCGGTGCGGGCGATCGCCTCCCGCGCGGTCACGGCCTCCTCCACCAGCTCCTCGAAATGCGCCTCCTCGGCCGCGAGCGCGTGGCCACCGGCCTCGGCGATGCGGCTCGCCTCCTCGTGCAGGCTCAGCGAATTGAACCGAACCGCGCCCGCCATCGTCTGCCGGTGAGTGAACCCGCTCTGCGGGCTCATCAGCGCATCGGCCTTGGCGGCGGGCACCTCGATGAAATAGCCGAGCACGCCGTTGTGGCGGATTTTCAGCGCGGCGATGCCGGTCTCGGCGCGGTATTTCGCCTCGAGCGCGGCGATGGCCCGGCGGGCGTTGCCGCTGGTCCGGCGAAGATCGTCGAGCGCGGCGTCGTAGCCTTCGGCGATATACCCCCCCTGCCCGCGCTCGGTCGGTGGCGTGGGAACCAACGCGCGGCTCAGCAGATCGGTCAGCGCGCCGTGCCCGCCGAGCTCGGGCAGGAGCGTCTCGAGCAGCGCCGGCCGATCGGGCTGCGCGGCGAGGTGGCCCTGAAGGCGGCGCGCGCCGTCGAGCCCGTCACGCAGTTGAGCGAGATCGCGCGGCGACCCGCGCCCGGCGACCAGCCGGCCGAGCAGAG
>JBHWTG010000291.1:0-5213 GCA_043427735.1 Tsuneonella sp.
ACGTCGGGCTCTCGACACGGCCCTTCGGGCCTGCTCGATCCCTGCTCAGGGCGAACGGGTCTTGGGAAAAGTCCGTTCGTCCCGAGCAGCAGCCAAGGGCGCAGCCCGAGCGCGTGTCGAGGGGCCACCAATGACCCGCAGCGGCTTCGTCGCGGTGATCGGCGCGCCCAACGCGGGCAAATCGACGCTGGTCAACGCGCTCGTCGGGCAGAAAGTGGCGATCGTTTCCGCCAAGGCGCAGACCACCCGCGCGCGGCTGATGGGCATCGCCCTCGCCAAGGACGCGGACGGGGGCGCCACCCAGATGGTGCTGGTCGACACGCCCGGCATCTTCGCGCCCCGGCGCCGGCTCGACCGGGCGATGGTCAGCGCTGCGTGGGAAGGCGCCCAGGCGGCCGACGCGGTGCTGCTGGTGGTCGATCCATTGAAGCAGCGCCGCCACGAGCTCGAGCCGCTGCTGGAAGCGCTCGGCGTCCGGCCCGAGCGCAAGGTGCTCGCGCTCAACAAGGTCGACGCCGCGAAGAAGGAGCCGCTGCTGGCGCTGGCGCAGGAGCTGACCGCCAAGGTGGACTTCGCCGAAGTGTTCTTCGTTTCGGCGCTCACCGGCGACGGCGTGCCCGAGATGAAGACCGCGCTCGCGGGGATGATGCCCGAGGGCGAATGGGTCTATCCCGAGGATCAGGTCAGCGACGCCAGCGAACGGCTGATGGCGGCCGAGATCACCCGCGAGCAGCTCTACCGCCAGCTCCACGAGGAGCTGCCTTACGACAGCGCGGTGCGCCCCGAGAAATATCTCGAGCGCAAGGACGGCAGCGTCGAGATCCACCAGCAGATCGTGGTTGGCCGCGACACCCAGCGGGCGATCGTGCTCGGGCGGGGCGGCAGCCGGATCAAGGCCATCGGGGAGGCCGCGCGCGCGGAGCTGAGCGAGCTCCTGGGCCGCAAGGTGCACCTGTTCCTGCACGTCAAGGTCAGCGAGAACTGGGCCGAGGACAAGGAGATCTTCGAGGAGATCGGGCTGGACTGGGTGCGGTAGCATGAGTGGGTCGCATGAGCTGATCGAAAGCGGAAGCCATGCGCCGGGCGTCGATCCGGCCGCGTTCAGGCTGCCGCCGCTGACGGCGCTTCGCTACGAGATCCCGGCGGACGCATTGCGGCCCTTCGTCGCCGACTATCACGTGCTCGATTCGATCCGCCCGCCGAGCTTGCAATCGAGCGAGATCATGCTGCCGGGCGGTCCGGCGATCCGGTTCATCCTCGCCAGTCACGAGTTCGAACTGGCGATCGGCGGCTCGGCGCCTGCCGCTCTGCCGAAAGCGGCGCTGTACGGCTCGCCGAGCAAAAGCGCGCGCATGCAGGTCGGGCCCGGTGGCGTCACGGTCGGCCTGGCGCTCACCGCCGCGGGCCTCGCGCGGGTGCGCGGGGCCAATGCAGCCGCGCTGCGCGACACTGTGGTGCCGCTCGAAAGCGTGCTCGACAGCCGGTTCGTGCGAGACTTGCATGCCCGGCTCAGGGCGAACGACCGGGGGCGATCGGTCAAGCAGATCCTCGATGCCGTGCTGCCGGCGATCTTTGTCCGGCCCCATCATCACGACGACGCCATTCGCCGGATCGCGGCCGTCATCGCCACTCCCGGGGTGGCGACCGTGGAGGCCGCGCGCGAGCTGTGCGGCATCCCCAGGCGGCAGCTCGAGCGGCTGGCGAACCGCTATTTCGGGTTCAGCCCCAAGCTGCTGTTCCGCCGCGCGCGCCTGCTGCGCTCGATCGTGGCGCTGAAGATGAGCGGCGAGCCCTACGATATGTCATTGATCGACGAGGATTATTTCGATCACTCGCATTTCACGCGCGATTCCCACCGGTTCCTCGGCATGGCGCCGCTGAAGTTCCTGCGCACTCCCTCGCCTTATCGCGACGCCGCGTTACGCGCGCGATCGATCGTGGTCGGCGCCCCGCTCGCAGTGCTCGATCCGGTGCCCGGCCGCTAGCGCTTCTTCACGATGTCGATGCCGTTTTTCTTCGCAAAATCCTTGGTGGATTCCTCGCTGCGATTGATGGCCCTGGCGATCTCCTTGAGGCCCTTGCCCTTGCCCGCTAGCATGCGCAGCGTGCCGGCCTCCTCGGCCTTCCACGGCTGCTTGTGGCGCTCGAAATGCTCCTTGGCCATCGCGGCGGTCCTTGCTTCAATCGATCCTCTCCGTTTTCGACGCAGTCGCAAATGGGGAGGATCAAGCCTTGCTTGAAACTTTCTTCCTGGGGGCCGCCTGCTTCTTCGCCGGCGCCTTGCGGCCCTTCTTCTTCGCCGGGCCCTTCGCCGCCCGCGCGTCGATCAGCTCGATCGCCTGGGCCTCGGTCACCTCCTCGGGCTTCGCGTCGCGCGGCAGGGTGGCGTTGGTGGTGCCGTCGGTCACGTAGGGGCCGTAGCGGCCCGGCATGACCTTCATCTCGCCGCCGCTCGTGGGGTGCGCGCCGAGCGTCTTGATCGGCTCGGCCTTGGCCCGCCCTTCGCCTCGGCCGTTGCGGTTCGCCGCCTCGGCGAGCAGCGTGACCGCAGCGTTCATCCCGGTCTCGAACACCTCCGCCGTAGTGCGCAGCTTGGCGTACTTGCCGTCGTGCGCGAGGTAGGGGCCGTAGCGGCCGATGCTCGCGGTGATCGGCAGCTGCGTCTCGGGATGAAGGCCGATCTCGCGCGGGAGCGAGAGCAGCTTCAGCGCCCATTCGAGATCGAAATCGGGCAGGTCCTTGGGGATCGAGGCGCGCCTGGCGTCCTTACCTTCGCCTAGCTCCACGTAAGGGCCGAAGCGGCCGGTCTTGCGCATCACCTCGAGACCGGTCGCCGGGTCCCTCCCCATCGCCCCGTCCTCGCCGGAGCCCTCGCCGCCGCCGGGGCTGGCGAACTGCCGGGTGAACTTGCATTCGGGATAGTTCGAGCAGGCGATGAACGCCCCGAACTTGCCCCCGCGCAGCGCGAGGCGGCCGCCGCTGCGGCCCTCGGCGACGCAAGCCTGGCATTCGCGCGGGTCGTGCCCGTCGGCGCGCGGCGGGAACAGATAGCCGCCGAGATATTCGTCGAGCGCCTCGGTCACTTCCGAGGGCTTTTTCTCCATCACCTCGTCGGTCTTCGGCTTGAAGTCGTCCCAGAACTGGCGGAGCAGCGCCTTCCAGTCCTCCCGCCCGTCGGAGACGATGTCGAGCTCGTCCTCCATTCCCGCGGTGAAGTCGTAAGCTACGTAGCGCGGGAAGAACCGCTCGAGAAACGCGGTCAGCAGCCGTCCGCTCTCCTCGGCGAAGAAGCGGTTCTTCTCCATCCGCACGTAGTCGCGGTCGCGCAGGGTCTGGATGGTCGAGGCGTACGTCGAGGGGCGGCCGATGCCGAGCTCCTCGAGCCGCTTGACGAGGCTCGCCTCGGAAAAGCGCGGCGGCGGCTGGGTGAAATGCTGGGTGGCGTCGACCCCTGTCTTGGCGGGGGTGTCGCCCTGGCGCATCAGCGGGAGCAGGCCCTCTTCCTCGTCCTCTGCCTTCGCGTCGCGCCCTTCCTCGTACACCGCGAGGAACCCGGGGAACTTGACCACCTGCCCGGTCGCGCGCAGCTCGTGCCGCCCGGTCGGATCGCGCAGCGCGACCATGGTGCGCTCGAGGCTCGCGCTCGCCATCTGGCTCGCCATCGCGCGCTTGAAGATGAGGTCGTAAAGCCGCCCCTCGTCCCCCTGCCCCGCCTTGTCGCGAGAGAAGTCGGTCGGGCGGATCGCCTCGTGCGCTTCCTGCGCGTTCTTGGCCTTGGTCTGGTAGTGCCGCGGCTTTTCGGGGAGGTAGTGGCCCGAGAAGCGGTCGCTGATCGCCTTGCGCGCGGCGCTTATCGCGCCCGGGTCCATCTGCACCCCGTCGGTGCGCATGTAGGTGATCGCGCCCGCTTCGTAGAGCGTCTGCGCGAGCCGCATCGTGTGGCTGGCCGAGAAGCCGAGCTTGCGCGCCGCCTCCTGTTGCAGCGTGGAGGTGGTGAACGGGGGCGCCGGATGGCGCTTGAGCGGCCTGGTTTCGACTTCCTCGACGGTGAAGCGCGCGTCCTCGACCGCCTTGCGCGCGGCCTCGGCAGTGCCTTGGTCCCCGAGGCTCAGACGCTCGAGCTTCTTGCCGTCGTAGGTCACCAGCCGGGCGTCGAACGCGGTCCCGTCGTGCGCCAGGTGCGCGACGACCGACCAGTACTCTTGCGCCGTGAACGCCTCGATCTCGCGCTCGCGCTCGACGATCAGCCGCAGCGCGACCGATTGCACGCGCCCCGCGCTCTTGGCCCCGGGCAGGCGGCGCCAAAGCACCGGCGACAGCGTGAAGCCGTACAGGTAATCGAGCGCGCGGCGGGCGAGATAGGCGTCGATCAGCGGCTGATCGAGCTCGCGCGGACGGGCCATCGCCTCGGTCACCGCGTTCCTGGTGATCGCGTTGAACGTCACCCGCTCGACCTCGGCGGGGAGCGCCTTCTTCCTCGCCAGCAGGTCGCGCACGTGCCACGAAATCGCCTCGCCCTCGCGGTCGGGGTCGGTGGCGAGGATCAGCCGGTCGGCCTTCTTGGCGAGGTCGGCGATGTCCTTCACCCGGCCCTGCTTGTCGCGATAGACCTCCCAGTCCATCGCGAAGTCCTCCTCGGGCCGCACGCTGCCGTCCTTGGCCGGCAGGTCGCGTACGTGGCCGTAGCTGGCGAGAACCTTGTAGTCCTTGCCGAGATACTTCTCGATGGTGCGCGCCTTGGCGGGCGATTCGACGATGACGAGTTGCATGATGTGGTGAGGGTGTCCCTACGCGTATACGTACGCGCGAGGGTGGCGGGGGTGGCAGCGGCGCGTCAAGCGGCGAGCGAGACCCTCCCGCCGGCGTGGCGCACGAGGCGGCCGGCGATCTCGAGCTCGAGCAGCGCGATCTGGACCGCCGCCGCCGGCTCGCCCGACTGGCGGATCAGCTCGTCGACCGCGACGGGCGCGGTGGTGAGCAGCGCGGCGACGTCGGCGGGCTCGGCGTCGGCCAGCTCGTTGTCGGCGAATACGTATGCCGGGGCGGCCTCGCGGAAGGTCGAGCGCGGGGTGCCGTCGAACCCGGAGAGCAGCTCGATCACGTCCTCGGGGGTCTGCACCAGCACCGCGCCGTCGCGGATAAGCTGGTTGCACCCCGTCGCGCGCCCGTCGAGCGGGCTGCCGGGGATCGCCATCACCTCTCGCCCGGCACTC
>JBHWTG010000292.1:0-10024 GCA_043427735.1 Tsuneonella sp.
GTCTGCTCGACAAGGCGATCGGCGCGATGGAGCGCTCGATCGCCGACGCGAGGCTGCCCGATGGCGCGTACGTCACCGGCCTGACCAGCCGCGCCTGGGACATCCCCGGGGACGGGGGCGCGCGGGCCCGCGCGCTGACCCCGGCGATCGCCGCCGCGCTCGAGCGGCAACTTGCCGAACTGAAGCTCGAGCGCTCGGTGGCGGACATGGACCCGGGCATGTGGAGCCAGCCGCGCGGGGACGAATACTACGCCTGGGCGCTGCGCGCGGCGACCACCACCCGCCTCACTCCGGACGAGATCCACGCCATCGGCCTCGCCGAGCTGGCCGAGATCCACGCGCGGATGGACACGCTGCTGCAGGGCGCCGGCTACGCCCAGGGCTCGGTCGGCGCGCGCATGCAGCAGCTCGCGGAGGACCCGCGCTACAAGTTCAAGGACGGCGATCCCGGCCGGGCCGAGATCATGGCGTTCATCAACGAGCGGCTGGCGTGGATCAAGGCGCAGATGCCGCGCGCGTTCAACACGCTGGTAGACCCCAGGATGGAAGTCCGCCGGCTGCCGCTCGCCGAGGAGCCCGGCGGCCCGGGGGCATACGGCGGCGCGGGATCGAAGGACGGCACGATCCCGGGGAAGATGTGGATCAACCTGCGCACCACCGACCTGCACCGCAAGTACGATCTGCCGACGCTCACCCACCACGAGATGGTCCCCGGGCACATCTGGGAGGGCGAGTATTCGAACAAGCTGCCGCTGATCCGCTCGATCCTCTCCTTCAGCGCGTTTTCCGAAGGTTGGGCGCTCTACGCCGAGCAGCTCGCCGACGAGCTCGGCGCCTACGACGAGAACCCGCAATGGCGATTGGGCTACCTCCAGAGCCAGGCCTTCCGCGCCTGCCGGCTGGTGGTCGACACCGGCCTGCACCACAAGCGCTGGAGCCGCCAGCAGGGGGTCGATTTCTTCGTCACCCGCAACGGCGACAACGCCGAGTCGGTCGCCAGCGAGGTCGATCGCTACTGCTCGTGGCCGGGCCAGGCGTGCGCCTACAAGATCGGCCACACCGAGATGAACCGCCAGCGCGCCAGGGCGCAAGCGGCGCTCGGCCCGCGCTATGACCTCAAGGACTTCAACCAGGCGGTGGTCGACGGCGGCAACGTCCCACTCGATGTGCTGGGCAAGACGATCGATCGCTACATCGGGAGCGAAAAGGTCTAGCGAAGCAGGAAGTATTGGATAACATTGGCCTCTCGCAGTTGTGCGGGGGGTTGCGCATGCGTTTTCCGATTGCGGCGCTGGTGGCACTTGCCATGGCGGCGTCGTCGCCCGCCCATGCCGATTGGCAAGTTGCCGAGTCGGACCACTTCGTCATCTACGCCGACGATTCGGCGAAAGACGTGCGCCGCTTCGCGCACATGCTCGAGAGCTTTCACTCGGCGATGGAGGTGGCGACCGGGCGACGGATCGAGAAGCCGAGCCCCTCGAACCGGGTAACGATTTACGCGGTCGGCAGCGCGCGCGACGTCCAGTCGCTGGCGGAGACCAAGTCGCGGGTTCTCGCCGGGTTCTACATCCCGCGGGCCGGCGGCAGCGTCGCGTTCGTGCAGGACTTGCGCTCCACTCGCGGCGAACCCGACGCGGCGATGGGCGTGTTGCTGCATGAGTACGCGCATCATTTCCTGATCTCGAGCCAGCGCTTCGCGATGCCGCGCTGGATGAGCGAAGGGGCGGCCGAGTTCTACTCCTCCGCCTCGTTTGCCGATGACGGCGGGGTCAGCCTCGGCAAGCCCAACGTGTCGCGCGGGTGGGAGCTGTTCAACGCAGCCGAAGTGCCGATCCGCGAGCTGCTCGATCATACCGCCTATGCCAAGCGCACCAGCCAGCGCTACGACGCGTTCTATGGCCGCAGCTGGCTGCTGTACCATTACCTCATGTTCTCCGAGACGCGGCAAGGTCAGCTGCGCGACTATTGGCTCGAACTCGCGCGCGGAACGCCGCACATCGAAGCGGGGGAGAAGGTCTTCGGCAACCTCGATACGCTGGAAAAGGAGCTCGACCGGTATCTGCGCGCGCGGCGCATGTACAACTATGCGATACCGGCGGAGAGGCTGGCGGTGGGTGCGATCGCCGTCGCGCCGCTCAGCTCCGGTCATGCCGAGATGCTGCCGGTGATCACGGTCTCCAAGCGCGGAGTCGACCAGACGCAGGCCAGGGCACTGGTGGTCCGCGCGCGCGAGATCGCCAGCCGCCATCCGCAGGATGCCGCGGTGCTTGCGGCGCTGGCCGAGGCTGAGCACGACGCGGGCCATCATGGCGAGGCGATCGCCGCCGCCGACCGGGCGATCGCGCTCGACCCGAAAACCAAGAATGCCTACGTCCAGAAAGGCTTCGCCCTGTTCGCGCAAGCCGCCGACGCGGCGGACCGCGACGCGGCCTACAAGCGGGCGATGCAGCCGTTCCAGGCGCTCAACAAGCTCGAAGCGGATCATCCCTATCCGCTGATCTACTACTACCGCAGCTTCGCCGAGCGCGGCCTGGAACCCAACGAGACCGCGCGGCATGCGCTCGAGCGGGCATCGGCGCTGGCGCCGTTCGACATGGGCCTCGCCATGAGCACGGCCCACATGCTGGCCGAGGAGGGGTCGGTCGCGGGCGCCATTGCGACCTTGCAACCGATCGCGGCCAATCCCCACGGCGGCGGCGTGGCGGCGCACGCAAAGGCGCTGATCGACTTTCTTCGCACGCAGCCGAATGGGGCGCCGGTGGATTTCACCGCCTTCGCGCCTCCGCTCGAAGAGATCGAGGCCACCGAATAGCGAACGCCCCCGGTTTCCGGGGCGTTACGCCGCTCAGCCCTCAGGCCACTTCACGCGCGCCGACCGGGGCCGCGTCGCGCACGCCCTGGTCAACGTGGGCCTCGAACTGCGCGAAGTTGTCGACGAACAGCTGCACCAGCCGCTGCGCGGTGCGGTCGTATTCCTCGGGATCGGCCCAGGCGGCGCGCGGGTCGAGCAGCTTGCTGTCCACGCCCGGCACGCTCACCGGCACCGCGAACCCGAAGTTCGGGTCCTTGCGGAACTCCACCTCGTCAAGGCCGCCGCCGAGCGCGGCGTTGAGCAGCGCGCGGGTGGCCTTGATCGGCATGCGGCTGATGCCTGGCTCGGTCGCCTTGCCGCCCGACCAGCCGGTGTTGAGCAGCCAGCACTGGACGTTGCCGCGCGCGATCCGGTCCTTGAGCAGGTTGCCGTAGACGCTCGGGTGACGCGGCATGAACGGCGCGCCGAAGCAGGTGCTGAAGGTCGCCTCGGGCTCGGTCACGCCGATCTCGGTGCCGGCGACCTTGGCGGTGTAGCCCGACAGGAAGTGATACATCGCCTGATCCGGCGTCAGCCGCGCGATCGGCGGCAGCACGCCGAACGCATCGGCGGTGAGCATCACCACGTTCGACGGCGGCGGCCCCATGTTCTGCTCGCTGGTGTTGGGGATGAACTCGAGCGGGTAGGCGCCGCGGCTGTTCTCGGCGAGGCTCGCATCGTCGAAGTCGAGATCGCCGTTCTCGTCCATCACCACGTTCTCGAGCACGGTGCCGCGCATCCGGGTGGTGGCGTAGATCTCCGGCTCGGCTTCGGGGGAGAGGCGGATCATCTTGGCGTAGCAGCCGCCCTCGAAGTTGAACACCGCGGTGTCCGACCAGCCGTGCTCGTCGTCGCCGATCAGCGTGCGGCTGGCGTCGGCCGACAGCGTCGTCTTGCCCGTGCCCGACAGGCCGAAGAACACCGCAGTCTTGCCGTCGGGGCCGATGTTCGCGCTGCAATGCATCGGCATCACGCCTTGCGCGGGGAGCAGAAAGTTGAGGATGCCGAACACGCTCTTCTTCATCTCGCCGGCGTACTTCGTGCCGCCGATCAGAATCAGCTTCTCGGAGAAGCTGACCGCGATCACCGTCTCGCTGCGGCAGCCGTGGCGCGCCGGATCGGCGCGGAAGCTCGGCAGGTCGATGATCGTGTATTCGGGGGCGAATCCGTCGAGCTCGGGGGCGGTCGGGCGCACCAGCAGCGTGCGGATGAACAGGTTGTGCCAGGCGAGCTCGTTGATCACCCGCACGTTGACCCGATATTCGGGCTGCGAGCCACCGAACAGGTCGGCGACATAAAGCGTGTCCTGGTCCTTGAGCGCGGCGAGAAAATCGGCCTTCAACGCGGCGAAATGCTCGGGCGTCATCGGCACGTTGACCTTGCCCCAGTTGACGGTGCTCTCGGTCTCGCCGTCGCGGACGATGAACTTGTCCTTCGCGCTGCGCCCGGTGTGCCGGCCGGTCTCGACCACCAGCGCCCCTTCGCGCGCGAGCCTGCCCTCGCCGTTCGCCAGCGCGGCATCGATCAGCGCGTCGGTGCCGAGGTTGGCGCGGACAGCGGCGGCGGTGTCGATGCCCTGGGCCGACAGCGGCACGGACAGCGAAGGGGCGAGCGGAGCAGTCACGGAACATCTCCAAGGGAATCGGGTGCGACCAGGCGCCGCGTGCATACCTATGCGCGCGGCATCTCCGGGCGCTTAATCGGCAAACCGTTTCCCGTCAAACAACCGAGGTTATCCCCCGGCCCGAGCGCAGGTTTCCGGCGTGGCGCTTTGTTGTCACCCGCGGCGCTTCGGGCTAGGCGGACCGCATGCGAGAGGACAGCACCGCCGCCGGCGAGCGCACCGCGACCGACAGGCGCACGGTCGCCTTGGTCGACGACGACCGCAACATCCTCACCACGGTGTCGATCGCGCTCCAGGCCGACGGGTTCGCCACCCGCGTCTACTCGGATGGCGAGGCGGCGCTGAAGGCGATCACCGAGAATCCCCCCGACCTCGGGGTGTTCGACATTAAGATGCCGCGGATGGACGGGATGGAGCTGCTCCGCCGCGTGCGCGCCGAGCACCCCGCGCTGCCGATCATCTTCCTCACCAGCAAGGACGACGAGGAGGACGAGGAGGCCGGCTTCGAGCTCGGCGCCGACGACTATATCGCCAAGCCCTTCTCGCTGCGGCTGCTGATCGCCCGCATCCGCGCGATCCTCAAGCGCAGCGGCGTACCCGACGAGAGCGATCACGCCGGCGGCGCGCCCGAGCCCGGCCCGGTGATCGAGCGCGGCCGGCTGCGGATGGACCCGGCGCGCCACCAGGTGACGTGGGACGGGCGCGCGGTCTCGCTCACCGTCACCGAGTTCCTGATCCTCGAGGCGCTCGCCCAGCGCCCCGGCGTGATCAAGAGCCGCAACCAGCTGATGGACGCCGCCTACCCCGACGACGTGTTCGTCGACGACCGCACGGTCGACAGCCACATCAAGCGCATCCGCCGCAAGTTCCGCAGCGTCGACCGCGAGTTCGGCGCGATCGAGACGCTTTACGGCGCGGGGTACAGCTTTGCTGACGGTTGAGGGGGCCAATGGCTGAGGGACCGGGCGGGCTGGCGCGGTTCACCCCCGGGCGGCGGCTCTCGCTCACCCCGCGGCTGCTGATCATCAACCTGTTGCCGCTGCTGCTCTTGGGCGGCGGGGTGTTCTACCTCGACAGCTACCGCAAGCAGCTGCTCGGCGAACGCTACAAGCTCGCCCGGGTCGAGGCGCAGATCACCGCCGAGGCGCTCGCGGGCGCGAGCCGCGAGCGGCAGGAGGCGCTGTTGATCCAGATCGGCAAGGAGCAGAAGATGCGCCTGCGGATGTACGATGCCGAGGGCAAGCTGTGGGCCGACAGCTTCGCGCTCGGCGAGCCGAGCTTCGCGTTCGACAAGCCCGGCGACGAGACCTGGCAGGAGAACCTTGCCCGCTGGATGGACCGCGCGGTCGACGCCATCGTCGGCGCCGAACCGATCCCGGACTACGTCGAGCCCACGAGCACCGACGCCGACGCGTGGCCCGAGCTGCGGCGCGCGCGCGAGGAGAACCTGACCCGGATTCAGCTGCGCGATGCGAGCGACGGCACCCCGGTGATCAACACCGCCGCCCCCGTCGGCCTGCGCGGCGCGGCGCTGTTGACCACCCGCAACGCGGTCGACATCACCGAGGAAGTGCGCGAGGCGCGCGGAACGCTGATCACCGCGGTGCTGCTGGCGCTGCTGATGAGCACGCTGCTGTCGCTCTACATGGCGCGCACGATCGTCACCCCGCTGCGGATGCTGGCGAGCGCGACCAACCGCGTGCGCCAGGGGCGCGAGCGGCAGGTCGAGGTGCCGCGCCTGCCCGGCCGGCGCGACGAGATCGGCCAGCTCGCCCGCGCGATCGCCGACATGACCGACACGCTGCGCCAGCGGATCGACGCGGTCGAGCACTTCGCGGCCGATGTCGCGCACGAGATCAAGAACCCGCTCGCCTCGCTGCGCAGCGCGCTCGAATCGCTCAGCTCGGTGGAGGACAAGGACCTGCGCGGCCAGCTCAACGCCATTGCGACCCACGACGTGCGGCGGATCGACCGGCTGGTCAGCGAAATCTCCGAGGCCAGCCGGATCGACGCCGAGCTTTCGCGCGCGACGTTCGAGCGGCTCGATCTCGTCGCGCTCGCGCACAACATCATCGGCCGGCGCGAGCTGCGCGACGAGAACGCCGGGCGCGCGATCGCGTTCACTCACCCGAGCCGCGGCGGCGCGCCGGTGATGGGAGTGCCGGTGCGGCTCGAGCGGGTGATCGACAACCTGCTCGACAACGCCGTCTCGTTCTCGCCGGGCGAGGCGGCGATCGAGCTGGCGATCGAGCGCGAGCGGGGGCTGGTGACGCTGACCGTCTGCGACCGCGGCCCGGGCATTCCCGAGCACGCGCGCGAGAAGGTGTTCCGCCGGTTCCATTCAGACCGGCCCGAGGGCGAAGGGTTCGGCCAGCACAGTGGACTTGGCCTCGCCATCGCGCGAACCATCGCCGAAGCGCACGGCGGCACGCTGATCGCCGAGCCCCGCGCCGACGGCGAGGCGGGCGCCTGCCTTGCGCTCACGCTCCCCGAAGCCGGCGGGGCGCCGCGATGAGGCTGCGCCAGTCGACCGCGGTGTCGATCGGCGGTCGGGCGCTGCTGATCGAGGGGCCGCCGGGTAGCGGCAAGAGCAGCCTCGCGCTCGCGCTGATCGACCGCGGCGCCGTGCTGATCGGCGACGACGGGATTGCGCTCGAAGCGCGCCCGGGCGCGCTGTGGGCGCTGCCCGCGCCGGCGACTGCCGGGCTCATCGAGCTGCGCAACGTCGGTATCGTGGCGCTGCCCGCCGGCGAAGCGCCCACGGCGCTGGTGCTGCAGCTCGACTGCGATGCCCCGCGCTATGTCGAGCGGGCGACGCCGATCGACCTGGCGGGCACCGACGTGCCGGCGCTGGCGTTCGACCCGCGCGGGCCGGCCGCCGCGGTGCGCGCCGAATACGCGCTGGCGCTGCACGGGTTGGAATTTTGGCCGAGCGCGCCACAACGGGAAGTATGAGCGCCGACTCGCCCCCTGACCCGCCGGCGCGCCAGCGCGCGCTGCTGGTCACCGGGCTGTCGGGCGCGGGCAAGACCACCGCGCTGCGCGTGCTCGAGGACCTGGGGTGGGAAGCGCTCGACAACTTCCCGATCCGTCTGCTCGAGCGGCTCGTTGGCAGCGAGCCCGCGCAGGAAGAGCCGCGGCCGCCGCTGGCGATCGGGTTCGACTCGCGCACCCGCGGATTCGTCCCCGCCGAGATCATCGCCCGCGCCAAGAAGCTCGCCGCGCGGCCCGATCTCGACCTCACCACGCTGTTCCTCGACTGCAGCGGGGCCGAACTCGAGCGGCGCTACAACGAAACCCGCCGGCGCCACCCGATGGCGCAGGGGCGCCCGGTGATCGAGGGCATCCAGGCCGAGCGCGAGCTGATGGAGCCGCTGCGGCGCTGGGCCGAGGCGGTGATCGACACCAGCACGATGACCGCGAGCGACCTCCAGCAGGCGATCCGCGACCGCTTCGCCGGCGCCGACGAGACGATGACCGTCACCGTCTCAAGCTTCGGCTTCGCCCGCGGGATGCCGCCGCTCGCGGACCTGGTGTTCGACATGCGCTTCCTCGACAACCCGCACTGGGACCCCGAGCTGCGCCCGCTGACCGGGCTCGATGCGCCCGTCTCTGCCCATATCGAACGCGATCCGGCCTGGCCCGACGCCTTCGCGCGCATCCGCGATCTCGTGCTCAGCCTGCTCCCGCGCTACGCCGCGCAGGGCAAGGGCTACGTCAACCTGGCGTTCGGCTGCACCGGCGGGCGGCACCGTTCGGTGCACACCGCCGAGGCCATCGCCCGGGCCTTGCGCGGGGCCGGGTTTTCCCCCACTGTGGTCCATCGCAACCTGGGTTCGCGCGCCGCAGACCAGCTCGAAGGGCAGCCGCAGACGTGACGAACCCGTCATATGGGCGCCCGGGGCTGGGCCGGCGCGCCGCAGAAGCCGCGGAACACGAGCACCCACTTCACATGATCGGACTGATCCTGGTCACCCACGGCCGCCTGGCCGAGGAATTCGTCAGCGCGATGGAGCACGTCGTCGGCCCGCAGGAGCGGATCGCGACGATCGCCATCGGCCCGAGCGACGACATGGAGAAGCGCCGCGCCGAGATCGCCTCCGCGATCGCCGAGGTCGACAGCGGCGCCGGGGCGATCATCCTCACCGATCTGTTCGGCGGGACCCCCTCCAACCTCGCGATCTCGCTGCTCGAGGCGGGCAAGGTCGAGGTGATCGCCGGGATCAACCTGCCGATGCTCATTCGCCTCGCCGGCGCGAGAAAGGCGATGGACGTGCGCGCCGCGGTGTCCGCCGCGCGCGACGCGGGCAAGAGCTACATCACCATCGCCTCCGAGTTCCTCTCGGCCGAGGCATGCAGCAAGAGGAAGGCCGCGCAGTGAGCCCTGCCGCGTGAGCGAGGCCCGGCGCAGCTGCACGATCGTCAACCAGCGCGGGCTCCACGCCAGGGCCAGCGCGAAGTTCGTCAACGCGGTCGCCGCGCTGCCCGAAGGCTGCACGGTGCGGCTGGCGGCGGGGGGCAACGAAGCCGGTGGCGGCTCGATCCTCGGGCTGATGATGCTCGGCGCGGCGAAGGGCGACACGGTCGAGGTGATCGTGACGGGCGAGGATGCCGATACGGTGCTCGACCAGCTCTGTGCGATGATCGACGACGGCTTCGGCGAGAGCTAGGCGCGTCCTATGCGCCGAACCGTCACCGGCTTCTCCAACCCGACCGTCAAAGCTTTGCGCGCATTGCGCGACAAGAAGCACCGGCGCGCCGACGGCCGGTTCCTCGCCGAAGGGTTGCGGCTGCTGACCGACGCCCGCACCAGCGGCCACCTGCCCGACCTGCTGGTGATGGCCGAAGGGCGCGACCCGCACCCGCTGCTCGAGGCGCTCGAAGCTGCAGTGCTCGCCCATGGCGGTGAGGTGATCGAGACCAGCGCGGACATCCTCGGCAAGATCACCGGCAAGGACAATCCGCAGGCCGTGGTCGGCAGGTTCAATCGCTTGTGCACCGACCTGGCGGCGGTGAAACGCGACCGCGCCCCGTTGTACCTCGCGGCGCAGGCGCTGCGCGATCCGGGCAACCTCGGCACGATGCTGCGCACCGCCGACGCGGTCGGCGCCGGCGGGCTGATCCTGATCGACGACTGCGCCGACCCGTTCAGCGTCGAGGCGGTGCGCGCGAGCATGGGCGCGGTGTTCACCGTGCCGCTCGCGCAAGCGCGCTGGGAGGAGTTCCTGGCGTGGCTGAGGCAGGGGCCCGGCCAGCTGGTCGCGGCATCGCTGCGCGAGGCGGTGCCCTATCGCGGGGCGCCTTACGCGGCGCCGTGCTTCATCCTCGTCGGCAACGAATCGCGCGGGCTGCCGGCGGAGTATGAGGCCGCGTGCGATCTCAAGGTGACGATGCCGATGAAGGGCCGCGCCGACAGCCTCAACGCCGCGGTGGCCGCGGCGGTGCTCGCCTACGAAGCGCTGGCGGCGCTGGAGGGGTAGGTCGCACGGGCCGCCAAAGCCGAAAGGTTACACGAAATATACACCTACTCGGCCGCCTCCCGGTACACG